>CAYHXS010000039.1:0-5539 GCA_964360665.1 uncultured Candidatus Saccharibacteria bacterium
CAAAGCCCTGACTTCAGTAGTCGCGCGTGCCAGCGCCGCGACTTTTGACTCCGATATGGTTCCGGGGTCTGACAACGCTTACGATGTCGGACTATCCAATAATCGCTGGCAAGACCTTAATCTGTCCGGAAACCTGACTGTCGGCGGCGAAGCGAAAATCAGCGGCATTTCCGGCGACGGCACCGGCAAAGTGGTCTGCGTCAAATCAGACGGCAATCTCGGCACTTGCGGCGATGCGCCCAACGCCAGCGGCGTCTGCACTATTTGCAATTAAAAAATAATCCGCCAGCTTGCGGATTATTTTTTATTCCATGCGATTTATTGCCTACCCCGCGCAAATACTTGACTCAAAAGACTTAATGCGAGTATATTTTAGTATAGAACATCTCACTTCAAGGAGTATAACAATGACGCAACGCGCAATGACTCGCGGGGAACTTCTAAATCTTTTGACCGAAACAGCCACTGAATATCGGAAAGATGCTCTTTCATCTATTGAACGCAACCGGCACATGAATAATCTGTCCAGACAAGACATTGCAAGATTAAAAGAAGACCAAGAATGGGCTCAAAAAGTGGCGGATGCCATACTTACTGACTTTATCAATGCCGTTGGCGCCGGCCAATGCATTGACTACGGCCTTTACAGCAAGCATCTCGTTTCCGTTAACCGCACATGAGTTTTGTGCGGTTTTTCTTTTCCTAAACTCCGTGACACTTTTTATATTTCTTGCCGCAACACTTCTACTATTTTAACGATGTCCCGCACGGATTTTCTTTATTTTAAGCCATTCTCCAGTAAATACAACTGATTGAATTTTCCACCCATTTGTACTATTATATCAGTAGATCGTTTGCAATCTATTATCGGGAGGAAATAGCAATGAAAATCCGCATGATTCCAGAGAATAAGGTATATGCTGGCACTCCGGCCGACATTGTTAGAAAACTTGCCACTGATGCTATCTTTCTCAATCAGACACCGGAGAAGTATCTAGAGGGAGTTTCCCGACGAATGCCGGGCATCAAAATTAATGGTAATACTTTCGACGAACGATGCGAATCTTTCGTCAATAGCCTTCTACAAATTGGAGATGCCGAGATCGTCAAATAGTACACGGCCCTGAGTTGTATAACTCGGGGCTTTTTTCTTTCCCCTACGCCCCATGGCACTTTTTATGCAAAATAATATTATTCAATATTTATTCCTCGCCGCAAACGCGAAATTGTCAAAATACCGCGACAAATCTTCAAGCGAACTTTTATAAAATTGTCCGCCATAAATCGCATCGCAAAAAACTTCACGCGCGCGAGCAATCTCGCGTCGGCGGCCCTTCCAGCGCTTATCAATTAAAGTCAAGTCAAAAAGATCCAACGCCCTGTCCACGGCGCGCTGAAATAATTTTTCATCTTTTCCTTGCCAATTCTTGGCCCGATTCACCTCGCTTCCAATATTCCCCATTTGTTCCATCAAGGAAAGCTTAAACCAACGGCCGGCGGCCAATTCTTTATGAATAAATTCGGGCATTATTTTAAAACTTTTTTATCCACAATCGCCTTTATTTTTTCCCGGATTTCCGAATTTTCTACGCCGCGGGAACGATTTCCCAAAGACGGCTTAATATTAATCATTGAATCAAACTCAACGAATTCCTCTGTTCCAAATTTTTCCAGGCGTAAATTAATGCCCCAGGTATATTCGCGTTTTGAATCGGCCTCTTCCGTCAGCAATGCTTCTTCATCGGCGTGCAATTCTCCGCCAATAGCCATAATTTCTTGGTCAATATCAACTACCGCCTTTATGACATCGCCAAATTCTTCTTTAGCCATCTCCCGAAGCTCGCCTATAGAGACATAATCTTTTACAATTTTCATATTTCAGTTTATTTTAACATTATTTATTTCCCATGACACTTCTTATACTTCTTGCCTGACCTGCACGGACACGGGTCGTTGCGGCCGACTTTGTTAAATGTGGAAGGCGACATGGATAATGGCTTTTTATTTTCTATTCTACTTGTTTCATTAACCATTTTACTATTTGTATCGCTTATCGCTTTTAACTTTTCACTATTTTCTTCTAACCATTTATCAAAATCTTCCAGTAGTTGCTTGAATAAAATATGGCTTTCCCTGCGGTATTCAATCAAAGGGTCATGCTGGCCGTAAGCCCGCAAGCGCACTGATTCGCGGAGCGCTTCCATATTTTCCAGATGATTCATCCACAATAAATCCAACATTGATATAAGTTGCGGAGTAATTTTTTCCACCAAAAGCTTCTGCCGTTTTTCATAAATCAGCAATCTTTGCTTATTCAAAATGTCGTCGTATTCCAGCAAATGCTTACGCGCGTCAAAGTTAAATCCCTCCACCCGCGACTGCGCCTGAGAAACCGCCCGGGAAACCATGCCGGATTCAATCGGCATATCCTCAGGCACGTCCAATTTCTCCATCAGGCTTTTAATCCGATCTCCGCCGAAAACGCGCAATAAATCGTCTTCCAAAGAAAGATAAAACCGCGAAGAGCCGGCATCGCCTTGTCTGCCGGACCGGCCGCGAAGCTGATTATCAATCCGCCGCGCGTCATGCCGTTCCGTGCCGATTACATGCAAACCGCCAAAATCTTTCACTTTTTCCGCTTCCATAATACTCGGCGGATTGCCACCTAAAATAATATCCACACCCCGGCCAGCCATATTTGTCGCGATTGTGACTGCTCCGGCTTTCCCGGCTTGCGCGATAATCGCGCCTTCCCGTTCATTATTCTTGGCGTTTAAAATCTCATGCCGCACTCCTTCCCGATTCAGATAATTGGAAAGCAGCTCGTTTTTTTCAATGGAAATAGTGCCCACCAAAACCGGTTGACCTTTTTTCTGCCGTTCCTTGATGTCCGCGGCCACGGCGCGATATTTCGCGTCAGTGGTTTTATAAATAAAATCCGGCAAATCCTGCCGAACCATCGGCTTATTAGTCGGAATCTTTATCGCCTGCAATCCGTAAACCTTATCAAATTCTTCCGCCGAGGTCTGGGCGGTTCCTGTCATGCCGGCAAGTTTTTTATAAAGCCGGAAATAATTTTGAATTGTTATCTGCGCGTAAGTCCGCGATTCCTGCTGTATGCGAACGCCCTCTTTCGCTTCAATCGCCTGATGGAGCCCGCCGGAATAACGACGACCGAGCATCAACCGTCCGGTATTTTGGTCCACAATGATTATTTCCCCGTTCTTTGATACGTAATCCTTGTCCCGCTTGAAAAGCGCGTGCGCTTTCAGACTTTCTTCCAAATAATGAGTAAGACGGCTGTTTTCCGGGGCGTAAATATTTTTTATTTTCAAAGCCTTTTCCACCTTGTCAATTCCGGGTTCGGTAAGCGATGCGGAACGGAATTTCTCGTCAACCGTGTAATCTTCGTCTTTAACAAGTCCGGAAGCTATCCGCGAAAAAACTTTATAAAATTCGCTTGATTCGGCATCAGGCGCGGAAATAATCAGCGGAGTTCTCGCCTCGTCAATCAAAATGCTGTCTATCTCATCAACCACCGCGAAATTCAATTCCCGGAGCTGAACCTGCTGGTCCGATGTATACGCCAGATTATCGCGCAAATAATCAAAACCAAACTCATGGTTGGTGCCGTAAGTGATATCCGCGTCATAAGCTTCTTTCCTGGAAATCGGCCGCAAATATTCCTGCTGAACCAAAAATGCGCCGGTCGTATCCCGTTCTTTATCAACTAAAGTTTCCGCATTGGCAGAAATATAATTAGGGTCGTACAAAAGCGCGCCCTCATGAACCAAACAAGCTACCGACATTCCCAGGGCGCTGTAAATCTGCCCCATCCAGACCGCGTCACGTTTTGCCAGATATTCATTGACAGTAACCACATGGGCGCCCTTTCCCTCAAGAGCATTCAAATAAACCGGCGCAGTCGCGGCAAGAGTTTTCCCCTCTCCGGTTGCCATTTCCGCGATTTTCCCCTGATGTAAAACCATCCCGCCCATTAATTGCACGTCAAAATGCCTCTGTTTTAATGTCCGCTTTGCCGCTTCCCGCGCCGAAGCAAAAGCCTCCGGTAATAAATCATCCAAACTGCCGCCATTCCGCGCCTTCTTTCGCAATTCCCCGCTTTTTTCTTTAAGCTGTTCATTGCTTAACAATGAAAAACTTTTCTCCAAAACGTTTATTTCCTCAATAATGTTTTTTAATTTTTTTACGGGATCAAATAAAAAGTTAAATAATTTCATAATAAGATTTAGACCCGATATTCGGGTCTAAACAATTAATGCTCCGTCGCTTTTTCTTTTATTCTCAAAAGCTCGTTTTTCAGGCGGTCTTTCAGCCTGTCAATCACCGCGTGCATTTCATCGCCGACCTCTTCAACCCGCAGCACGTTTTTCGGCAAGTCCACGTTCACTTCTCCGTAAAACACGTTTCCTTTCTGATGATGCTTGGTATTTTTAGAAACCTCCACCCTAAATATTACCGCGTCATTTTCATCCCAGCGGCCAAGAAACTTTTCCAAACTGCCAAATTTTTCTTCAATAAAAGACTGAAGCGACGGCGTCAACTCAAAAGCAGTCGCTTTAATTTGTATTCTCATAATTTATATGGGCCCTAAGCGGCGGGAACAAACTGCCACTCACCCAGCACGCAATCGCGGAATTATATGCTCGGTGAGTGGTAGTGGTGACCTCCAAATTACTATTTGTATTTAGTGAGTGCTCTCCTACCACCCACTCATTATTATAAATGATTCCCTAACACTGTCAAAAACCAAAAAACCCTTGCGGGTTTTTTGGCTACAAATAGCGAAAGGGCATTCCTTAGTCGATATCATCGTTAAGGAATACTCACACTCACTAAATATAGTATAGCACACTATTTATAAAAAATCAATAGATTTATTTTTTAAAAACAATAAGTTTCAATCCTATAAAATTCCAAAATAAACCGATTATAGTGGCAGATACAGCCCCGATATTCGCCCAAACCGTGGCAGAAATTCCAACTGGCGCGCCGACAACATTAACCATTATTGACGCGGTGCCCACATTCATAATAAATCCGATGATGTTAACAAAAAGGAATTTCATGACTTCTTTAAACTGCGGGCGGTTGAAATCCCGAAATGTCCAGTATTTATTCCACAAATAACTGCTTGTCACCGCAACCGAAAAAGATATTGATTTAAAAATTGAATAATAAATGCCGGAAGCAATGCCAGTGGCAAAAATAAGAAGATTCAAAATTCCCAGATCGAGCATGGTATTCATGCCGCCTATAATCGCAAATTTAATAAATTGGAAAATAACGGGAATGCGCAATCTCAAAAAATAAGCGGCAAGATATCCTGATTGCGTCAAAATCAAAAAAATACCCAAAACGCCGGCGCCCCTCAAAAAAGTCAGCTTAAGGCCGAGGTTGTTTAAAATAGGCAAAGAAGAAAAACCGGCCACCACGCCGATAATCAGGCATAATTTTATGTTGTTTTTAATTGATTCCATGTTCTATAAAATTATATTTTCACTAAATTAAAATCTTG
>CAYHXS010000040.1:0-2409 GCA_964360665.1 uncultured Candidatus Saccharibacteria bacterium
GGATTTTCGGTCCGACCAAAGATTGGGAATGCTATTGCGGAAAATACCGCCGGATTCGGTATAAGGGGATTGTTTGCGACCGCTGCGGCGTGGAAGTGACTCGTTCAATTGTGCGCCGCGAACGCATGGGCCATATCCAGCTGGCGACTCCAGTTTCTCATATTTGGTTTTTGCGCAGCGCTCCGTCAAAATTGAGTTTGGTTTTGGATGTGCCTCTTCCGAAATTGGAGCAGGTGGTTTATTACATTTCTTACATTATTACTTCGGTTAATAAGGTGAACAAAGACCGGGTGCTTAAGGATTTGGAAAAAGAATTTGAATCCCGCAAAAAAACAGCCAGAAAAGAAGGAGTGAAAACCGCGGAATTGCGCTCGGGCTTGTCTGAAGGAAAAAAACAAGTGGAAGGGCTTGATGTGGGCACTATTTTAAGCCAGACGGAATATCATCTGTTGGCGCGCCGTTTTGGCGATGTTTTTGAAGCGGGAACCGGCGCGGAAGCTTTGAGAAAAATTCTGGAAGGCATTGATTTGGAAAAATCAGTGAAAGGAATTGAAAAAGAACTGGAAATCAGCAAGGACACTATTCATGAAGTCAAGCTTCTGAAGCGGCTTAAGTTGGTTAAATCTTTGATTAAAGAAAATATGCGCCCGGAGTGGATGATTTTGTCTTCTTTGCCGGTAATTCCTCCTGATTTGCGCCCGATGGTGGCGCTGGACGGCGGCCGTTACGCCACTTCGGATTTGAATGATTTGTACCGCCGGGTCATTAACCGCAATAACCGTCTGAAAAAATTACTGGAGCTTAACGCGCCGGACGTGATTATAATCAATGAAAAGCGCATGTTGCAGGAAGCAGTGGACGCTTTGTTTGATAATTCCGTGCGTTTCGGAACCCAGCAGATGTCCAGTCAGCGCCGGCCGTTGCGTTCGCTTTCTGACATGCTTAAGGGCAAACAGGGGCGGTTCCGTCAGAATTTGCTTGGAAAGCGCGTGGATTATTCCGGCCGTTCGGTAATCGTAATCGGACCGGATTTGAAATTGCATCAGTGTAGTCTGCCTAAAAAAATGGCCTTGGAATTATTCAAGCCGTTTGTAATCAATAAAATTATTGAACGCGGTTTGGCGCATAATATCCGCAATTCCAACCGTTTGATTGAACAGGCGCCACCGGAAGTCTGGGCGATTCTGGAAGAGGTGATTGCCAACCGGAAAGTTCTTCTGAACCGCGCTCCGACTCTGCACCGCCTTGGCGTGCAGGCATTTAAGCCGGTGCTTACCGAAGATTTGGCCATCCGCATTCCGCCGATGGTTTGTTCCGCTTTTAACGCGGATTTTGACGGCGACCAGATGGCTGTTCACCTGCCGCTTTCCGATGAAGCGCAAAAAGAAGCTTCCGAAATTATGCTTTCCAGCCGGAATCTTTTGAAGCCGGCTACTGGCGACCCGATTGTTTATCCGACCAATGATATTGTTCTGGGAATTTATTACATGACTAAATTAAAAAATGACGCCCGCGGCGCAGGCATGTATTTTTCCGATTCGGAAGAGGCGCTGATTGCCCATGAAAACAATGAAGTTGATATTAACGCCACGATATTTGTCAGGATTAACGGCGAAAAAACGGAAACTTCTTGCGGCCGGATTATTTTCAACGGTGTTTTGCCGAAAGATTTTGAGTTTGTTAATAAAATGCTGCGTAAAAAAGATATTATTGAATTGGTAGGAAAAATTATCCATAAGTACAGCAATGAAGAATCAAGCGAATATCTTAATGAAATGAAAAAACTCGGCTTTGAGCACGCGACCTGTTCGGGCATTACCTGGTCCATGGCCGATCTTACTCCGCCAAAGGAAAAAGCGGGGATTATGGTCAAGGCCGAAGATGAAGTGGCGAAAATCCGCGGACAGTACGAAGACGGATTGCTTACTGATTCCGAGCGGCGCGCCCGGGTGATTTCAGTTTGGGAAAAGACAAAGGAACAGCTCGGGAAATTGGTTCCGCAAGCCATGCATGAGCATAATCCGATTTATTCCATTATTGATTCCGGTTCCCGCGGTTCCTGGGCTCAGCCGATTCAGATGGTGGGCATGAAAGGTTTGGTGGCCAATCCTAAGAACGAAACCATTGAACTGCCTATTAAAGCTTCATATAAAGAGGGCTTAAGCGTGCTGGAATTTTTCATTAATACTCACAGCGCCAGAAAAGGAACTACGGATACGGCTTTAAAAACCGCTTCCGCCGGTTATCTTACCCGCCGCTTAGTTGATGTTTCCCAGGATTTGGTTATCCGGGAAGAGGACTGCCGGACTAAGGAGGGCGTTGAAATTAACCGGGCGGATGGCGCGGAATTCGGACTGGCTTTTAAAGACCAGCTATTTTCCCGCACGGTTTTGGAAGATGTTAAAGCTG
>CAYHXS010000040.1:2509-5479 GCA_964360665.1 uncultured Candidatus Saccharibacteria bacterium
CTGGCTTTTAAAGACCAGCTATTTTCCCGCACGGTTTTGGAAGATGTTAAAGCTGACGGGAAAACATTGATAAAAGCCGGAGAAATTATTGATAAAGAAATGGCCAATCTTATTCAGGAATCAGCCGCGGAAACCGTTAAGGTGCGTTCCCCGATTACCTGCAAAACGCTTTATGGAATTTGTTCCGCTTGTTACGGTTATGATTTGGGCAATAATCACCCGGTGAAATTAGGCGCGGCAGTCGGCATTATCGCGGCCCAGTCAATCGGCGAACCGGGAACTCAGCTGACCATGAGAACTTTCCATACTGGTGGCGTGGCTGGAGCGGATATTACGCATGGTTTGCCCCGGGTGGAAGAAATTTTTGAACTCCGTCCGCCGAAAGGCCGCGCTTTTTTGGCGGAAGACGATGGCGTTATTGACGGCATTGAGGATAAGGGCCTTCTGAAGGTGATCCGGCTGAAAGCAATTGCCAAAACCAAAAAAGAGAAAATTTATGAATATTTAATTCCCCGGTTTTCAGTTGTTTTTGTGAAGCCGGGTGACGCGGTTAAGAAGGGTGACCAGCTTTCCGAGGGCGCGATTGATTTGAAGGATTTGTTTTTGTTTCGCGGCAGCCGGGCAGTGGAAAAATACGTTATCAGGGAGGTTTTGAAGATTTACGTTTCCGAAGGCGCGTCCATAAATAATAAGCATATTGAAATTATTGTCCGCCAGATGTTTTCCCGAATAAAAATAAAAGAGTCCGGCGGCACGGATTTTGTGCGCGGTGAAATCGTGGAAAAATCCAGATTTTTGGAGATGAACCGGGAAATGAAAAAAGCCGGCAAGCAGCCGGCAAAAGCCCAGCAGATGATCCGCGGCATTACCAAAGTGGCGCTTTCCACACAGAGCTTTTTATCCGCGGCTTCTTTTCAGGAAACGGCGCGCGTGCTGATAAGCGCGGCCAGCGAAGGCAAAGTGGATGTATTGCGCGGTTTGAAAGAAAACGTCATTATCGGGCGGATAATACCGGTGGGAACCGGCTGGAACAAGCAGGGGGTTATCGGCGGCGAAGAAAGTGGCGAGGGCGATAAAGAAGACGTGGACTAGGTCTGGACAACGCTCCTAATTTTTGCTAACATAGAATACCAATGGATAAAAAAGCCGAGAAAAAAGATTACGAAATTTCTTTTGTGGTTAAAGATCAGGGCGGCGAAAACTCCGTTTCTGATATTTTATCGCAATTGGAAGCTTCAGTGATTTATAAAAGTCCTGTGTCCGAGGTCTATCTTTCCTATCCTATTAAAAAAAATAAGCACGGCTATTTTGGTTATTTTCATTTTTCCGCTTTCCCGGAAGCGGCTGACAAGCTGGGCGCGGCTCTTAATCTGAGCCAGTCCGTGTTGCGTTTTTTGATTGTTACTCCGCCGGTCGGCGTTGTGGAAAAATTTCACGGTCAAAGGCCGGAAAACAGGGTTAGTTCCCGTTCCAAATCGGCTGAAGTCGTTTCCGCGCCTCCGAAAAGCGGTATGCTTACCAATGAGGCATTAGAAGAAAAATTGGAGGAAATTCTTAAATAAATATGAATTTAAACAAGGTATTTATTCTTGGAAGAGTTACCGCCGACCCCCAGCTTCGGTCTACGGCTGGCGGCGCCAACGTCACTAGTTTTTCCATTGCCACCAACCGGATTTGGAACGATAAAAGCGGGCAGAAAAAAGAGTCCGTAGAATTTCATAATATTGTTGTTTGGGGGAAACAGGCGGAAGTGGCTACCCGTTTTTTGAAAAAAGGCAGTTTAGTTTTGGTGGAAGGAAGATTGCAAACCCGGGATTGGGAAGGCAAAGACGGCCAAAAAAGAAAAACCACGGAAATTATCGCGGACCGGATTCAATTGGGTCCGCGGCCGGCGGGACAGGCCGGCGGCAAAGCCCTGGCCGGGCAGGCCGAAGACCAGCAAGAAAAAGCAGCCGAAGTGCCCATAATTGACGTGACCGAAGAAGAAATTAAATCGGAAGATTTGCCATTTTAATATGCAACAGTGCTATTTTTGTTCGCAAAATTTTAAAGAGGTTGATTATAAGCAGCCGGAACTTTTAAGAAAGTTCATTTCCGGCCAGGCGAAGATTATTGACCCGAAATTTACCGGTACCTGCGCCAAGCATCAGCGCATGCTTTCCCAGGCAATTAAGCGGGCGAGATATCTGGGGCTTTTGCCGTTTACCAGGCGCTAAGCGTAATGATAACCGATCAGGAAATTTTTAGCGCGATTCACAATTTAGCCGGGAAAAGCCGGCTTTTGGATTTTTTCGGGATATTTTTTGCCGAATATCTCGGTTATTTATTGATTGCCTCGGCTGTTTTTTTGGTCTGGTTTTCGTTCAGCGGCTGGAAAAAAAGATTCCATTATTATTCCTTTTTGATTTTGGCTGTTATTCTTTCCAGGGGAATTTTAACGGAAACAATCAGGGTTATTTATCACCGTCCTCGGCCGTTTATTGCTTTTGGTTTTGAGCCGTTAATTGACGAAGTGAATCAGGGTGCTTTTCCGTCCGGGCACGCGGCTTTATTTTTTGCTTTGGCCGGCGCAATATTTTTGATTAATAAAAAAATGGGGCAATATTTTTTGGTTGCCGCCGCTTTGATGGGAGCTGCAAGGGTTTTCGCCGGAGTGCATTGGCCATTGGACATTGTCGGCGGCGCGGCTATCGGACTTTTGAGCGTTTGGGCAGTTAAGGGTTTGCTACAAAATAACGGGGAAAATCAAAAAACCGTCCTTTGATAAACTTAGGATGGTTTTTTTTGATTTTGTGCCCGAGGAGAGAGTCGAACTCTCATGGGTTTCCCCGCACGATTTTGAGTCGTGTGCGTCTGCCAGTTCCGCCACCCGGGCATTTGCAATTCAAATTTTAAGGTAACTATAATATACTATAAAATATGCCAGATAATCAATTCGCGCCGCCACCTAAATTGCCGGACCCGATTTTT
>CAYHXS010000041.1:0-5427 GCA_964360665.1 uncultured Candidatus Saccharibacteria bacterium
GGTCCTGACCATAAGGCTTCGGCTGATCCGGAAGAATTCAAGGCGATGGTTGATCAGATAAGAAAAGTAAAAGTAATTTTGGGATTACCAGTAAAAAAACCGTCCAAAAACGAATTGGCTTATATTCCGGTTGTAAGAAAAAGCGTAGTTTTGGCCGCGAATATAAAAAGAGGCGAGGTTTTCTCCAGAAAAAATTTGACCATTAAAAGGCCCGGAACGGGATTTCCGCCGAAATATTTTTCCAAAATAATCGGAAAGATAGCTAAAAAAAATATTAAAACCGGCCAGCTTATTAAAGAAAATGATTACTAAAAAAAAGATAGCTTATATTTCCGGAACTCGGGCTGATTTCGGCTTAATGGCGCCGATTTTGCGTGTGATTGATAAAAGCAAAAAATTAAAGCTGCAAATATATGCCACGGGCATCCATTTGATGCCGGAATTCGGAAGGACACTTAATGAAATAGAAAGGGAATTTCCCGGCACCCTTGCTATAAATGCGGTTTTTAAATCAGATGGTCGTTTTGGAATGGCGAAATTTTCTGGAGATTTTCTGCAAAAAATAATCACGGCGTTTCAAAATGACCGTCCAGATTTTGTGCTTACGCTGGGAGACCGGCCGGAAATGCTTTGCGCTGCCGTGGCATGCTTATATCTCGGCATCCCGACCGGACAAGTTCATGCAGGAGACAGGAGTTTTACGGTTGATGAATCGGCCCGCCATGCAATTACGAAATTATCCCAAATTCATTTTCCGGCAACGAAAGAAGCCGCAGGACGGATTATAAAGATGGGTGAAAATCCCCGGAGAGTGTATGTGGTCGGAGCCCCAGGATTAGAAGTAATTTTAAACGGCAATCTGCCTATGCGGAAAGAATTATTCCGATTCTTGAGGTTGGATCCTAAAAAGAAAATATTGCTGATTACTCAGCATCCGGTAAGCGAAGAATATGAAGAGGCGGGCAAACAAATGCGGGAAACAATTGCGGCGTTAAAAAATGCTAATATGCCGGCAGTGCTGATTTATCCGCATGCCGATGCCGGGGGAAGAAAAATTATCGGTGTAATAAATAAAGAAAAGAATAATCCGTTATTTCGCATATTTCCCAGTCTGTCTCATAAATATTTTTTGGCACTGGAAAGAGAGGCGGCGGTTTGGATTGGAAATAGCAGTGGCGCTATGATTGAGTCGTCTTCTTTCAAAACCCCGGTAGTCAATGTAGGAACTAGGCAATTAGGGCGGCAACATGGAGAAAATGTGATAAACGCCGGTTACGACAGGAAAGAAATCTTGTCTGCCATCAGAAAGTCTTTAAATGATAAAAAATATATTAAGAAATTGCGGAAAATCAAAAATCCCTGGGGCGATGGGAAAACCAGCGGAAGAATGGTCAGAATTCTGGAAAATTTAAAATTGGATAGAAAATTGTTAATTAAACAAATAACGTATTAGCCCCTTACTTTTTTCGGTTATTTATTTTAATATATGGCGAGTTATTGAATAAAATAAAAGGAGACATCTATGGTTAAAAAAGAAGTAAAAAAAGACCGTTTTGACAGTTGGCAGCCGCCAAAGATGAAGCATGGCAAATTAACAAAATGGAATTGGGTGGTTTATCATCCGGAAAATCTTAAGCTCGGCAAAAAAACGGATATCGGTGTTTTTACCGCCATTTTCGCGCATAAAGGCGTTATTATTGAAGATGAAGTTCAGATCGGTTCGCATTGTACGCTTTATTCGGCTTCCACTATTGATGAAAAAGAGGGGTTGGTGATATTGAAGCGGAATTGCCGGATCGGTTCACACAGCATTGTGATGCCCGGAGTGACTGTCGGAGAAAATACCATTGTCGGAGCGCAGAGTTTTGTGAATAAAAATTTGCCGCCAAACGAGGTTTGGGCCGGTAGTCCGGCGCGATTTTTAATGCCGTTGGAAGATTATTTGGAGAAATTGAAGAAACGAAAAAAGAATTAATTTTTTCCCCGCCAAAAGGCGGGGATTTGTTTTATTCCCCAAAACTTTTGAATAGTTTTTTGTGTTATATATTTAGTTAAGCAGTCTTACTAAAATGGAAAAAGCTAATAAACCGGTAAAAGTGATTTGTGAAGTTTCCAATAAACATTGCCATTTGTCGGAAGAAACTTTGGGCAGGGCAAATCTTAAACTGACTAAGTTGAAAGATTTATCCCAGCCCGGCCAGTGGGTATCCAAAGAGTATTATAATGACGGCGAAGATAATTTTCGGATTATTATGCCCTGTCGGAAAGAAGACCAATTTGAGCTTTCTTTATCCGATTGGATTAAGAAATTCGGTAAGGAAAAGGAACCGGTATGGAAGAAAAATAATGAATTCGGATTCGTGGTAACTTTGCGTCATTTGCATATTTCCGATGTTCAGGCGAAAGAGTTAAAGTTAAAAGACGGCGATTTTGTTTCAATTAAAAAAGGCGGCATCAGAGCTGGCCAGTTGGACAATGTTCTGGTCAGGGTTTCCCTTGATTTTGATTTCAGGGTTCACCTGGATACTGATGAGGCAAACGCGCTTTATATAAAAAACGGGGAAGAGCTGGACTTAATTTTATAAAAAAATGAAAAATAAAAAATTTTCAATTGCAAAACCATATATTTCCAAGAAAGAAGAAAAATATGTCATGGAAGCTTTGCGTTCCGGAATTTTAAGCATCGGCCCTAAAATACGGATTTTTGAAGAAAAATTCGCAAAATTCGTCGGGACAAAATACGCCTGCGCGGTTTCCAGCGGCACTGCCGGACTTCATCTCGCGCTTCTGGCCGCCGGAATCAAGGAAGGCGATGAAGTGATAACCTCGCCTTTTTCTTTCGTGGCTTCGGCAAATTCCATTTTATATGTCGGCGCCAAACCGGTTTTTGTTGATATTGATCCGGATACCTATAATATAGATCCGAAAAAAATTGAAGAAAAAATCACAAAAAAGACCAAGGCGATTTTGCCTGTGCACATTTTTGGCCAGCTGGCGGATATGGATCCGATTATGAAAATCGCCGAAAAATATAAATTAAAAGTAATTGAAGACGCTTGCGAAAGCATCGGCGCTACTTATAAAGGAAAATCAGCCGGAACTTTCGGCGAGTCGGCGGTTTTTGCTTTTTATCCGAATAAGCAGATGACTACCGGAGAAGGCGGGATGGTTGTGACAAATGACGAGAAAATATACGAACTTTGCTGTAGTTTGAGGAATCAGGGGCGTTCCGGAAACATGCAGTGGCTTGACCATGAGCGGCTTGGCTATAATTATCGTTTGGACGAGATGAGCGCCGCGCTCGGATTGGCGCAGATTGAAAAAATAAAATTTTTGCTTTCGGAACGGGAAAAAATCGCCAAATTATATAACCGGTATTTGGGCGAATATAAAAATTTCGTCAAAATTCCGCCAATCGGAAAATTCAATACCCACACTTGGTTTGTCTATGTTGCTTTGGTTAAGGATAAAAAAATTAATCGCGATAAATTGATAAGTAATTTGAGCGGCGCCGGAATAAGTACCAAACCGTATTTGCCGTCCATCCATCTTTTCAGCTTTTACAAAAAATTATTCGGATACAAAAAGGGTGATTTTCCGATTTCGGAATCGGTCAGCGACAGAGCAATGGCCTTACCGTTTTACATTGGATTAAAAGAGCCGGACATAAAATATATTTGCCGGCAGTTGATTGCCGCCATAAAGGTGGGGTAGTATTACGGACAATATGGGAGCTTCAAAAAAAGGAAAGGTGCTTTTCATAATTCACGATGTTTATCAGGATGATAATCGTTTTCCTTTCGGGCCAGCATATCTTGCCGCGATTTTAAGGGATAACGGGCATGAGGTGCGGATTTTTTCACAGGATGTTTTTCATTATTCAAATGAAGAGCTGGCGGATTTTTTGGATAAAAACGATTTTGACCTGATTGGTTTGGGATTTTTGGCGGCAAGATACGCGGAAACTGTCCGCTCGTTGGCAAAAGTCATAGCTCAGCATAAAAAGAAAGCCAAATTCGTTGTCGGCGGGCATGGAGTAACGCCTATTCCGGAATATATTTTGGCTGATACGAAGGCGGATATTGCCGTTCTTGGGGAGGGCGAAAAGACCATTATTCCGCTTTTTGACGCCATACTTGACGGAAAATCTTTGGATACCATAGATGGGATTGCTTACAGCGCAGACAATCAAATAAAGGTGAACCCGAGGTCTGAACCGGTTAAGGATTTGGATTCATTGCCGTTTCCCGCCTGGGATTTGTTTCCAATGAAAGAATACGTAACTTGTTATAAATTTCCGGGAAGCGATCCGGGAGAACGGCATCTTTCCGTGCTTTCTTCAAGGGGATGTATAAACAAGTGCAGTTTTTGTTACCGGATGGAGGATAGTATCCGCACCAGAAGCATTGAAAATTTGTTCAAAGAATTGAAATTACTTAATTCCGAATACGGCGTAACTTATTTTATTTTTGACGATGAAATGTTTGTTCCGAATATCGCGAGAATGAGAGAATTTGTTTCCATGGTTAAAAGATTGGGCGTTCCGATAAAATATTCTTGTTCCGCGCGGGTTGAGCTTGGGAAAAATAAGGAAATTTTAAAAATGCTTAAAGAAACCGGTTGCCAGCTTTTAAATTACGGATTGGAATCTTTGGATCAGAATGTGCTGGATTTGATGGCTAAGCACACAAAAGTGGAAGATAATATTATTGCTGTTAAAAATACCATTGAAGTGGGAATACATCCTGGATTGAATTTTATCTGGGGCAATCCCGGAGATTCTTTGGAGAGCTTGGATAAAATTGTAAAATTTCTGATTCAATATGATACATTGGGCCAGCTCAGGACTGTCAGGCCGCCAACGCCTTATCCCGGATGCCCTTTGTATTATAAAGCGATAAATGAAGGAAAATTGTCCGGTCCCGGAGATTTTTTTGAGAAATTCGTGAACTCCGACAGATTGACTGTTAATTATACCAATATGACGGATGGTGAAGTTTATGACGCTTTGTTTAAAGCGAACTCCATATTGATAAAAAATCATTTTCAGAAGAGAGTGGAATTATTTAAGGAAGAAAAGAAGGATTGCGATTTGAAAGCCGAGCAGCTGATTGCGTCATTTAAAAAGGTCTATTTTCCGCAGAATTTTGAAGATTTGAGGTTCAGGGGCGCGCGGCATTACGGGAAAAAAGATTAAAACCTTTTATTTTTTATAACTGTTTTACTTAATATGAAAAACAAGTTTACCGGCAAAAATATTCTGGTAACCGGCGGAACCGGTTCTATCGGTTTGGAAATAGTAAGGCAATTATTGAAATATAATCCAAAAGTTGTCCGTATTTTCGCGCGGCTTGAAGACCGGCAGCATCAGGGTATGCAGGAGCTGGGAAATGAAAGATTGCGTTTTATTATCGGCGACATCCGCGA
>CAYHXS010000042.1:0-5292 GCA_964360665.1 uncultured Candidatus Saccharibacteria bacterium
GAGTAAACGAACGCCGGTGCCGTTAGGCAGACAAGTAGCGAACAAATTAGTTTATTTACAAATTTCTTTTTTTATATTAGAATCTTTGCAGAACCAAAATCTTGAATAGGAGGCGAATCATGAAGAGGCAACGAATAGATCTGAGAGGATTGGACCCATTGGAACCCGCTCATCTGATTAAAATGGAGCAGGGCCTGGCGATAGGATGCGAAGAAATGGAACATTTGCGGGAAAATCAGTATCAATGCGTTGATAATAATTGCCAGATTGTTTACCGGCACTTGCAGTTTGTCGGATATTTGCCGCGGGATCTGGTTGATATTATGTCTTTGGCATTAGGTAGGGAAGTGATGAAATGCAAGCCGCGCTGCCTTTTGCTTAAAAGGAATACTGATTGTAACTTTGTCTGCAAGATATGCGGCGGATACTGGTATCTTCTGCCCAGCCAGAAATTTATGCTGTCGCTTGACGATTTATATATTCAAGACTCGCGTGTTGTTAAGTTCTTGATTGGAAAATTGCAAGAGAGCGTAAAAACAATGAGAGAAGTTGATACCGCGGTTTTGCGGGAAAGATGGCGGACGACTAAAGCTTTTTCCGCGCGGACGAAAATCGCGATGGTTGAAAAATTGGAATCGCATTTGTCGCAATTGTTAAAAATATACCGGATTTAAAAAATTAAAGACCCAGCCAAGCTGGGTCTTTTTATTTTTTTATAGAATAATTACATTTCCGGATTTTTTTCCAAAAACACCTGGCGCGGTTTGGCGCCGTCGCCGGGACCTATGATTCCTTTGGCTTCCATAATATCCAATAATCTCGCGGCTCTGGCGTAACCGACTGCCAGGCGCCTTTGTAAAAGCGAGGCCGAAGCTTTTTGCGCTTCGCGCACAGTTTCCACCGCGGCGTCATAAAGTTCGTCATCTTCGTTGTCGCCGGCGTAATCGTCAAAATTAATGTCGCGATTTCCTCCTTTATATTCAAATTTTTCCGCGAGCGTCGGATTTCTGTCCTCATCTTTGGCGGGTTCTTTGGCGGCCGGCAGATTGTTATTCGCGCGGATAAAATCAGTCACTTTATGGAGCTCTTCTTCGCTGAGATAGGCGCCCTGGATTCTTTTTGGTTTGGAAAGTTCCGCGGACATGAAAAGCATATCGCCGCCGCCGAGCAGTTTTTCCGCTCCGGAGGTATCAAGAATCGTCCGTGAATCAATCTGGCTGGCGACTTGAAGCGCCATGCGGGAAGTGATGTTCGCCTTGATAAGCCCGGTAATGATTTCCACTGACGGGCGCTGAGTGGCCAGCACCAGATGGATGCCTGTGGCGCGCGCCATTTGTGCCAGGCGGACTACGGAGCTTTCAATATCCCGTCCGTAGGCGGTCATCAGGTCGGCTAATTCGTCAACAGCGATTAAAATATAAGGCAGGGCGTCTTCGGGATTGGATTTATTGTAACTTTTTATGTCGCGCACTCCGGCGGCCTGAAGTTTTTCGTATCTTTGTTCCATTTCCTGGATTGCCCAGCGGAATACTCCGAGCGCTTTTTTTCCGTCGGTAATGACCGGAGAAATAAGGTGGGGCAAGCCGTTATAAATCGTCAACTCCACTCTTTTGGGGTCAACCAAAAGCAATCGTAAAGTTTCCGGGGAATTTTTGTATAAAAGGGAAACCAGAAGCGAATGGATGGCGACGGATTTTCCGCTGCCGGTGGCGCCGGCAACCAGAAGATGCGGCATTTTCGCGATGTCGGCAACAATCGGTTCGCCGCTTACATCCCGGCCCAAAATAAATCCGAGCGGGCCGGAATTGATGAATTCCGGATAGCTCATTAAACTTCCGAGCCGGACAATGGCCGCGGATTTGTTCGGCACTTCAATGCCGACAAGGGATTTTCCGGGAATCGGCGCTTCTATTCTTATCGGATGGGCGGCAAGCGCCAGCGCCAGATCCTGGTTAAGCGCGATAATGCGGGAAAGCTTTACTCCTTCCGCCGGTTTCAGGGTGTAGCGGGTGACTTTCGGGCCGATGCTGATTTCGCCCATTTCCACCGGAATGCCAAAGCTATCCAAGGTTCGTTTGATAATGTTGGCATTAGCGCGCAAATCTCCGGCAGTGGGTTTTTCAATGGTGGATTTTAAAAGTGAAAGCGGCGGCGGAGTGTAGTTTTTTGTTTTAATTAAAGAAGCGTTTTTAGGCGCGAAAAAAGCTTTCGGGTTGGGTTCATTTATTTTTATTTCCACTTCGTCTTTTTTATCAGATTCAGATTTTTTCGTTGTTTCAGGTTCTGTTTTGGGCGCGGATGGAAAAACTTCCTGATTTTTAATTATGATTTGCGGCGCTTCATGTTCATCTTCGCCTTCTTCTTGCCAGCGGAGCCGGAGAGGCAGATTAAGAGTTAAAAGCAGGGCGACAATAAGAAGCGTTACGGTAATTATTATTCCGGCAGTATAGCCAAACGGATTTTGGATCGCGCCCATCCATTCGCCAATAAGTCCGCCCTTGCTTGGATAGAGGATATCAATCAGTCCCAGTCCGGAACCGACAAATAACAGCGCCCCTATGAAAGTTGTCGCGAATTTTCTTTCTTCTTTTTTACCGCCGGAAAGGAATACCCCGGCCATTATCAGGAAAATTGTCGGAAAAAGATAATAGCCAAGCCCGAAGAGCTTTGTAAGTCCGGAAAAAATGAATTCACCCGCCGGCCCGGCGTTATGCGCGCTGGCTAAAATTAAAATCGCGGAAGCGGCTATGAAAATTACCGAGAAGATGCTTTTTTCAGTTTCCGGATGGATCTGCGCCCGGAAGCTTTTTATTTTTTGCAGGGGATTAAGGCCGGATTCCCGAGGCCTTTTATTTTTCTTTGTCATTGTTTAATTTTATTGTAGCACACTTTTTTAGGCAAAAACTGGAAGCAAAAACCCGCCTTCGTCAGCGGGTTATGGTTAAAATCTCCTGTAGCCGGGTTTTTAGGAACCAAGGCATCAGTGAGTTTATTTCCTGGAACATTTTTTCTTGCGCGGCTAGCGTTTCCGGATTATTCAGTTTTGAGTCATTGGCTAACGGAGATATTACTTTTTCAAAAATTTTCTTTTCGGAAAAAGCGGAGAACAGGCGTTCTAATTTTTTCTTCAAGATTTTTATGTTCGGATAAGTCGTCCGTAGCAGTTCTTCCCGGTGCATTATGAAAATTATTGCGGTTGGAATTTTCTTTTTTCTTCCGAGTTGGTCGGCTTTGTTGAGCAGGGTGGCCAATTCATCAATGCTTTCAAAATTAAAAAAGATTGGTTCGCAATAAGAAAATAATTCTTCAACCCGGACACGGATTTGTTCCTGTTCTTTTTGAAGGCTTTGCAGCAAAATTTCATCTAATAAGTTTTTTTCTCTTTTGCAGACAAACGCAATCCGGAGGTCTTTTTTGAAGAATTTTTTTAAGTCCCGGAGATTAATCGTTTTTTCAAGATACGCCAGATAATTCGGAACAGTCCTTCTTATTTCCTGTTTTATAATTTCGTTGACTGAGTCATCGTGGAAAAGATTCAGTTTTTGGAAAATCCGCATTTCGCCGTTAGTGAATTCCATTAATTGGGAAAGCAGGTAGGCGTGAACAATTATTTTTCTTCTCTTTTCTCCATCGTCCATATTTCCCCTCTTATTGATTTTTCAAGGTTATTTTCAGTCTATGCCAGTAGGACTTGTTAATCAATAAATGAACGATTTGGAGGCATAAGATTTGAGCTGATTTCAAGGCGCGACGACGAAACTGTGGTCTAGACCACGTTGAGGAGGAGTCCTTCGGCGAAGCTCAGGATGGTGAGCCCGTCGAACCATAACGCAGAAATCAGCCAAAGATAATGCCTCCCCAAAGGGCCATAATGATTTTGGACTGCGACATCGTCGCTCCAAAATCCTTTATGGCAAATTCGCTCAGTTATTTATTAACAAGTCCTTGGGGAACAAAGCAAGTGTTTTTTAATTTTAATAAAGATATAATAAATACATGAAAGCAAATCCAAAAATTTTTAAGGCTAATGATATCCGGGGCAAGTATCCGGGAGAATTAAACGAGGAAGTTGTCTTGGAGATTTGCGCCGCGCTTAAGAAATTTTTTCCCAAAAAAGCCAAATTGGTCATCGGGTACGATGCGCGCCTGAGTTCGCCTTCATTATATAAGGCGCTTATCAAGGGATTGGATGGCGGGCAAGCAGTTTTGGTTAAGGCGGGCTTTATGACCACGCCCATGCTTTATTTTTTGGTGAATGAATTGCGGGCAAGCGGCGGAGTGATGGTTACGGCTTCGCATAATCCTAAAGAATTTAACGGCTTAAAGGTGGTAAAGAAAGGCGCGCGGCCGGTCAGCGGGGAAGAAATTAAAAAAATAGTTATGGAAAAATAAAATATGGATTACGCTTTCTCCTATTCAAAATTTTTGAAAGATTTTTTAAAACCGAAAAAGAAATTAAAAGTTGTTTTTGACTGTTCCAACGGCACAACGGGTTTTGTTTTGAAAAAATTATTTGGCGGAAATAAGTTGGTTGAAGCAATTTTTATAAACGACAAACCAGACGGAAATTTTTCGGCGCACGGGCCGAATCCTCTGGCTGAGGGAGCGGATAGCCAACTTAGGACTGAAGTAAGGAAGCTCGGCGCGGATTTGGGAATTATTTTTGATGCTGACGGCGACCGGGTATTTTTTGTTGATAATCGAGGAAGGACGGTTGAAGCCCATGAAATCGGATATATTTTAATGAAAATGTTCAAGCCGCCGTATGTCGCGGGCATTAATTCCAGTTGGCGGATTAAAAAGTTTAGCGGAGTGAAATCCGCTTCTGGCGGACGCCAAGTTTTGATTTCGCGCGTGGGCCATTATTTTTTTAAAAAAATAATGCGCGGGAAAAATGCTTCTTTGGGAGTGGAACATTCGGGACATTATTACTTCAAGAAATTCTTTTATTGTGATTCCGGAATTCTGGCGGCGATTGAAATTATTAATTTTATTTCCGGATTGAAAAAAGATTTTGCCGATTGGCTGGATTATCTGCCCAAATTTTACCGCTCCGGAGAAATCAATTTTGAAGTTTCCGATAAAGAAGAAATAATGAAAAAGATTGAAAAAGTTTATAAAGATACGGCAAAGAAAATTTCTAAAATGGACGGTCTGACCATGGAGTTTAAAGTTGGCGGCGCTGAGTGGTGGTTTAATGTTCGGCCTTCCAATACGGAAAATCTGCTCCGCCTTAATCTGGAATCCGGCGATAAAAAAATTTTTAAAAAAGAGTTGAAAAATCTGGAGGAT
>CAYHXS010000043.1:0-5161 GCA_964360665.1 uncultured Candidatus Saccharibacteria bacterium
ATACTTCCGATATATTCACCGATCTCTGCAAAGGGCCTCACGTCAAAAATACCAAAGAAATAAATCCCGACGGTTTCAAACTCACCCATCTTGCCGGAGCTTATTGGCGCGGCAGCGAAAAAAATCCCATGCTCACCCGCATTTACGGTTTAGCTTTTAATACCAAAAAAGAGCTGGACGCTTATTTACTTATGTTGGCGGAAGCCAAAAAAAGAGATCACCGGCTTCTTGGCGAAAAACTAAAAATATTCGCTTTTAGCGATTTTGTAGGTCCTGGTTTGCCGCTCTGGCTTCCAAATGGAACTGTAATCATTGAAGAGTTAGAAAGATTGGCAAAAGAAATGGAACGCCGGGCAGGATATAAACGCGTCCGAACTCCGCACATTGCCAAAGAAATAATGTATAAGACATCGGGGCATCTTCCTTATTATGCCGACCTTATGTTTCCTCCAATGATTATGGATGAAGACGGGCAAAAAACCACCTATTACTTAAAAGGAATGAATTGTCCGCATCATCACGTGATTTTTGCGAACGAACCAAAAAGCTATCGCGACCTCCCTCTTCGTTTAGCCGAATATGGCACTTGCTACCGATACGAAAAAAGCGGAGAGCTTTTAGGTTTAATGCGCGTGAGAATGCTTTCTATGAATGACGCGCATATTTATTGTACTGAAGAACAATTCGCCAGTGAATTTATGGCAGTCATAAAAATGTATTTGGAATATTTCAAAATATTTGGAATTGAAAAATACGTTATGCGTTTTTCCACACACAGCAAAGAAGGTCTTGGCAAGAAATTCATTGATAATGAAAAACTTTGGATAAAAACCGAGGATATGGTCAGAGATGTAATGCAAAAAGAAAAAGTGCCATTTGTTGAAGTACCAAACGAAGCGGCTTTTTATGGACCGAAAATAGATATTCAAATTTGGAGCGCGATTGGCAAAGAATATACTCTGGCAACCAATCAAGTTGATTTTGCCGTGCCGGAAAGATTCGGACTTAAATATAAAGACAGTGATGGAAAAGAAAAAACGCCTATTTGCATACACCGAGCTCCGCTATCAACCCATGAAAGACTGGTTGGCTTTCTTATTGAGCACTATGCCGGCGCGTTCCCAACCTGGCTCACCCCAATTCAAGCGATTGTTCTGCCAATCAGTGAAAAACATAAAAAATATTCGGACGCAGTTTTGAAAGAATTAATTAAACAAGGAATTCGCGCCGAGATAGACGAATCCAACGAAACGCTTGGTAAAAGAATTCGCGGATCAGAAATGCAAAAAATACCGTATATTTTAGTGGTTGGAGAACAAGAAGAAATCAATCAAACAGTTGCTGTCCGCCAGCGCGAGAAAGGAAACCAAGGTGAAATGACCATGGAAGCTTTCGCTGAAATGATCAAAAAACAACTTCCTTATTAGTAGATGTAATGAATTAAAAGACGCGGTTATAAAATTAACCCCACCATTGTCTTTTTTAAAAGATATTCTATTATTGGTTATTAAAATAAAAATTAAGCCCCGACATGCTGTCGGGGCTTTTTTTTAATTCTTAAAATTACGCTTAATCGGTTCAAACCTTGGAATCGCGAATTGCACCTGCCGCTTAGTAAAATCATATCCGATTCTCCAAACAAAAGTCTCATTTTCCGATTTAATCCGCCACTTTTTATCCCCTGTCGCCCCTGCCATGCCGGAAACTTTCTCGCCGTCAGCTCCCCACTGCAAAACAAAGGGGCCTTCGCCTTTTTTGCCGCGATACTCCATCAGCCAAAGTTTTGAATCTTTCGCGTTTCGCTTTTTAATAACCATTCCGACAACCAATTCCTTCCGAGCAGTGCCATACTTGCAATAGCCAATCAATCCGGTTGCTACATCAATATAAAAATCCAGAAGCACGTCTTCCATCCATTCATCTTTATCCAAAAAATTAGGCACTTTCTTCAGCCATTCGGGATCCATTTTTGCCTCCGATTATGCTGACAATGATGCTACCTTATTTATACCTTAATCCAGGTTTTTTTTGAATAGTCCCTGAAGCGCGCCCGGATTACCCCTTCCTTTCAAAGCCGCCATTGCCTTACCAACCAGAAATTGGAGGGCATTCATTTTTCCTTTTTTATAATCTTCAACTGCTTGAGGATTTTCTTCTAAAACTTTTTTAATCACTTCCAAAAGTTCGTTTTCACCCGATACCTGTCCTAAACCTTCCTGTTTTACGATGTCGCGCGGATCAATTCCCAGTTCCACCATGCGAACCAATAAATCCTTGGCAGTCCGGCTGGAAATTTCTTTTTTAGCAATCATCTCCACTAAATCGGCGAAATTTTCCGGGGTTATCTTCAACTGCGCAAAATCCAAATCTCTTTCCGGCATCAAACCCTTAAGGTCGCTGTTCAAATAATTAAATAAAAGCCGAGTTTTATCCGCGCTTAATTCCGCATTTTCCTCTTCCTCTAATTCGGAAACCGCTTCTTCAAAATATTCCGCTTCCGCCCGGTCTTCAGCTAAAATATCCGCCTGGCCAGCGGTCAGCCGAAATTGTTCTTTAAATCTCCGGCGCTTTTCCTTGGGCATTTCCGGAATCGCCAACCGCAAAGTTTCCAAATCAAAAGCTGATTGATCAAGTAACGGCAAATCCGGTTCCGGAAAATAACGATAATCATGCGCTTCTTCCTTGGAGCGCTGGCCAATAGTTTTTTTCTTGACATCGTCCCAGCCGCGCGTTTCCTGTTTAATTTTTTCTCCGCTTTCCAATAATTCCGTCTGTCTTTTAATTTCAAAATTTATCGCGTCTTCAATTGCCCGGAAAGAATTAAGATTTTTTATTTCCACTTTTGTTCCCAACTCTTTGCTCGCGCTTATTGACACATTGGCATCTGCCCGCATCTGGCCATGCTCCAAATCAGCGTCAGAAACTCCCAAATAACGCAAAATCAGTTGCAATTCTTTGGCAAAAGCCGTTGCTTCTTTGGCGCTGCGCATTTCCGGTTCCGATACTAACTCCATCAGCGGTACGCCGCCGCGGTTAAAATCAACCAAGGTTGACCCGCCATCATCCGAATGCACGAGCTTTCCCGCATCCTCTTCCAAATGAATCCGGTTTAATTTAATTATCCTTTCTTCGCCCGCTCTGGAGGAAATATCCACTTCTCCGCCCGCGACTACCGGCAAATCAAATTGGGAAATCTGGTAACCCTTCGGCAAATCCGGATAAAAATAATTTTTCCGGTCAAATTTAAACTCTTTATTGAGCTTTCCATTAAGCGCCATGCCGATTTGCATCATATATTCCAGCGCTTTTTTATTGATAGTCGGCAAAACACCGGGATGACCCAGACACACCGGACAAACATTGGTATTGGGATGTTTTTCTTCCGGGTCATTCGGGCAATCACAAAACATTTTTGTCGCGGTTTTCAGTTCCGCGTGAATTTCCAGACCAATTGTAGGAAAATATTTCATCTTATTTAATGAAAGTTAAAAGATAATCTTTAATCTTTTCGGCATTACTTTCCAATTTATCGCGATATTCGGGAAAAGCGCAAATCCTTAAAAGGTGATGCGATTTTCCATATTCCATCATGGCGGCAAAATGCTGGGGATAAAAATCGCTTAAAAGCGCTATACTGCCGTCTCTTCCATATACTTTAACATCTTCGGAAGTAAAACGGTGATGCGACATCGGCGGAACAACTATCACGCTATCCTCCGGTATCCCCGCCAATTCCGCTATTCCCTTTTCAAAATCAGCCAATAATTTCAAACTGGAAACTTCTTTATTGGAAATAATCTTATTCAACATATCTTCAGGCAAACCAAAAGTATGAAGCGACTTGTCCCTCCGCCGCTCATCCATTTGAACAAACTGCTCCTGTTTAAGCTCAATTGCCGTTTTTGGAAGCTGGCCGGACATCAAGCGGTTAAAATAATTTTTAATCAGCGGGTTTTGGGAAATTTCAAATCGGCCCAGAAGCCCGAAATCCGTCAATCCCCAGATTTCCTTAACGCCCATGCCATCTTTCAAAAGTTCATAAGCCATTTTTTGGATTAATCTTTGCAAAATCGCCGATTTTTTCCGCAAATAAACATGCTTGGACATCTTATTATAAAAATCCTGGATTGCTTTTGCCTGATCAATAACTTTTTCATCAACAACCACCTGATTATTCACGAAATAAATATAACGGGAAAGATAATCCACGCCCGGCATTTCTTTAATCGTATAAAAGGCGTCACGGGTAAGGTAATCAAATTTTTCCGCCCCCAGATTTTTATCATGCACTGCCAGATAAAGCGGGTCTTCGTGACGGAAAATTTTCATAAACGCTTCAAAATCAGCGCCAGACGCTTCCACTTCTTTTTTCAATCCCGAAACAATCTCAATGCCCATGGCGTCATCCGCCCGCAATCCGGTTTTCTTAGCTCCAGGCAAAAGGTCAAAAAGCGGCTCCACGGTATGAGAAAAAGGACCGTGGCCGATATCATGGTAAAGCGCGTAAGCCTCAACGGCTCGCGCTTGAACTTTATTAATCATTCCCGCTTCTGTCCAGCGGCAGGCAAGATCTTTAGTTCTCTGATACGCGCCCAGACAATGCTGTTTGCGGGTATGAGTCGCGGAAGGAAAAAGCAAAAATGCCATTCCAAGCTGGTATTTAAACGCCAATGACTGGAATTGCCCAATATCAATCATCGGCAAAACATCCCGCGCGTCTATCAAACCAAGAATCGGGTCGGAAATAATTTTCTGATTAGGAAGATTAATGCGCGTCATTTGTATTTTAATTATAAATCGGAATCAAAAAAACAAAAACCGTCCTTTACAGCGGCTTTACAGCCAATATCTCTTTCATTACTTCGGCATGAATTTCAGTGATACTGCGGCTTGCATCTATGACTACTGTTTTTCCAGAAAGATCGTTTCTACTTACCAATATTTTGTAACCGTCCCTTATCTTATCAAGACGCTCCAATTTATCTTCAAATATATCGATGATTTTTCCTGACGATTTCAGGCGCTTCATCGCCGTTTTCGCATCCAAGTCAAAAATAATCAGGAGATCAGGCTTCCAATTATCCAAAATAATTTTGCTTGAAGCAAATGCCTTCATCTGCCAATTCCACAGCACATCCATATCCAAACCGCCGGAAAAACC
>CAYHXS010000044.1:0-4858 GCA_964360665.1 uncultured Candidatus Saccharibacteria bacterium
TTGGGTAAAATTGATGATCTTGTAAACCGCGCCAAAGAACTCGGGATGGATTCGCTCGCCGTCACTGACCACGGCAACCTTTACGGGGCGATTGAATTTTATAAAAAAGCGAAAAAGGCCGGGCTTAAACCGATTCTTGGGGTTGAAGCTTATGTCGCGCCCGGAAGCCATAAAACCAAACAGGCCAGCGGCGAAAAAAAGTACTACCACCTTATTCTTCTCGCCAAAAACAACGCCGGCTGGAAAAATTTAATAAAATTGGTAACTCTCGCCAATTTGGAAGGATTTTATTACAAGCCTCGCGTTGATAAAGAACTGCTCAAAGAACACAACGAGGGGTTGATCGCACTTTCCGGCTGCATTACCGGCGAAATAGCAAAAAATATTTTGAATAAAAATTCCGCCGAAGCGGAAAAAATAGCCATGGAATACGAAAATATTTTCGGCAAGGGAAATTTTTATCTGGAAATCGGCCACCATCCCGGAATCAAGGAAACTGTCCGAGCCAACGAGGGACTGATAGAACTTTCCAAAAAAACCGGCATTCCGCTCGTTGCCACGCAGGACATCCACTACGTAAAAAAAGAAGACGCGGAATACCACGACATTCTGCTGGCGGTGCAAACCGGCAACAAACTTTCCGACCCCGGCCGCTTGACCCTGAAGGACGATGATTTTTCCATGTGTTCTCCGGAAGAAATGGCGTCCTTTTTTCCCGACACGCCCGAAGCGATTGAAAATACCGTAAAAATCGCCGAGCAATGCAATGTCCAATTGGAACTCGGAAAAATTCAGCTGCCAAAATTTGATGTTCCCGATAATAAAACCGCCAATGAATATCT
This sequence comes from uncultured Candidatus Saccharibacteria bacterium, assembly GCA_964360665.1. GTDB lineage: Bacteria > Patescibacteriota > Minisyncoccia > UBA6257 > 02-FULL-45-10c > REEB48. The sequence continues at coordinate 843 of CAYHXS010000044.1, forward strand.
GAAAGAACTGATAAAAGAACGCACCGCGCTCCGCTATCCGAAATTAACCAAAGAAATTACGGACAGGATTGATTACGAAATAAGCGTAATTGAAAAAACCGGTTTTGCCGATTATTTTCTGATTGTCCAGGATTTCGTCAATTGGGCAAAAGACCATGGCATTGTTGTCGGTCCGGGAAGAGGTTCGGCTGCCGGAAGCATTATTTCATATATATTGAATATCACCGGCATAGACCCGTTAAAATACGGATTATATTTTGAAAGATTCCTGAATCCGGAAAGAATATCCATGCCCGATATTGACCTTGATTTTGCCGATGCGCGGCGCAATGAAGTTTTCGGCTACTTGAAAGAAAAATACGGAAAAGACCACGTTGCGAGCATCATTACTTTCGGAACAATGGCCGCGCGCGCCGCGATCAGGGACTGCGGAAGGGCGCTGGGAATTCCGCTCTCGTTCTGCGACATGCTCGCTAAACTGATTCCCTTCAACCCGACCCAGGGAATGAGAAAAGGCTGGATAAATGAAACATTAAAAAATGTGTCGGAATTCAGAAATCTTTACAATGCCAATCCCGACGCGAAAAAACTGATAGACGCGGCGGAAAATCTTGAGGGCGTCGTGCGCCATGCGTCAGTCCACGCCTGCGGCGTTGTTATTTCCAAAGAACCGCTTACCGACTACATGCCCCTCCAATACGCGCCGCAGAATGACAGCGACATCATTACCCAATTTGAAATGCACAGCATTGAAGATCTGGGGCTTTTAAAAATGGATTTGCTGGGACTTAAAAACCTGACCATTATTGAAAACACGCTTAGATTAGTTGAAGAAAACCACGGAAATAAAATAGATATCTGCGCGATTCCGCTTGATGACGCCAAAACTTTTGAAATCCTCCAAGCCGCGGATACAACTGGCGTATTCCAGCTGGAATCTAGCGGCATGCGGCGCTATCTTAAAGAATTAAAACCTAGCGAACTAGAGGATATTATTGCCATGGTCGCCCTATACCGGCCGGGTCCGATAGAACTTATTCCTCAATATATAAAAAGAAAATTCAAAAAAGAACGCGTCACCTATCTCCATCCGAGCATGGAACCGGCCCTTAAAAACACCTATGGCATCATGATTTATCAGGAACAGCTTATGGCTTGCGCGCGCGCTTTGTGCGGCCTTTCCCTGTCTGAAGCCGACATTTTGAGAAAAGCAGTCGGCAAAAAAATAAAATCCCTGATGCAGGAACAAAAAGAAAAAGTCATAAATGGCGCGATTGCCAAAGGAGTAAAAAGGGAAACCGCCGAACAATTCTGGACTCTGGTAGAGCCGTTTGACCGCTATGGATTCAACCGTTCCCATGCGGCTTGCTACGCCCTGATCGCTTACCGCACCGCTTATCTCCGCGCCCATTATCCGGTGGAATTTTACACCAGCTTGTTCAATGCCGATGCCGGAGACGTGGAACGGATGGCGTTTTTGATGTCCGAGGCAAAAAAAGCCGCCATTGCCGTTCTTCCACCAGATATAAATAAAAGCCATATCAATTTCATTCCGGAACAAAACGCCGTCCGCTTCGGCCTTGTTGCCATTAAAAATGTAGGCCAAAATATCGTGGAAGCCATTGTCAGCGAACGGCAAAAAAGCGGTGAATTTAAAAATTTCGTTGAATTATTGCAAAGGGTGGAACATAAAGACCTGAATAAAAAGTCATTGGAAAGCTTATTGAAATCAGGCGCCCTGGATTCCCTAAATATTGAAAGAAACAGCGGCTTATCCAATATTGAAAATATAATTAATTTCGCCAGGTCGCTCCGGAAATCAAAACAATCAAATCAATTTTCCTTATTCGGCGGTTCTTCAATATCCGCCAATGCTCTAAAATTAGCTCCTTGCCCGCCGGCAACTTCGCAGGAAAAACTCACCTGGGAAAAAGAACTCTTGGGCCTTTATATCTCCGACCATCCGCTGAACCAGCACAAAGAAAAAATAGACAAATCCGGAAGCCAGTCCATAAAAACCGTTATTGCCCGGACTTTTCCTGACCGGACAGGTGATTATAATTCTCCGCGTCCGAAAATTGCCGGCATTATTTCCAAAATCCAAAGAATAAACACCAAGCTCGGCCAGCCGATGATTTTCGCCAAACTGGAAGATTTTAGCGATGTTCTGGAAGTTATTGTTTTTTCCGATACGCTCGCCAAAACTTTGCCGATCTGGCAGGAAGGCAAAGCCGCGCTGATAACCGGAAAAATGTCCTGGCGGAACAACGAACCCAAATTCATCTGCGACAGCGCGAAAGAACTGTAATAAAAACCCCAACATTATGTTGGGGTTTTTCAAACTTAATTGGCAGTCTGCCTAAACCGGGCAATAGCCACTTTCGCTCTCTGAACCGCTTCCTCATTATCAGGATTCTCCCGAAATTGCCGTATCTTCACGACGCTCTCCGGATCCGGGGAAACTAGCGAAGAAAGGAAACAAAATGCCACGTAATTAAGGCACGACTCATCGCTATCAGCCAGATTCCTCAAAATCGCTTCCGCCCTTTTGTCTCCTTTTAGGCAAATCTCGCCAATCTCATTTACAAGCAGGCATTTCTCGTACATTGAAAACGGAATATTCAACTCCGCTTCCAACTGATCAAGGCTTAACGCAGTCTGTCTCATTTTCGCCTCCTCCCAATAAGTTTCCGAACAACTGAATAATAGGTTAAATCTTTTTATTTTTTATGTCAAACCGAATGAAAAACAAAAAGGGGCGTCATATTTTAACGCCCCCTTATATATTAGATCTAAACTTAAACATCAATGCCTATTTTTGGCGATGAAACGCAGAAAACGTCTAAATGCACTGCGTCTTTTTCTCTCTTTTTGCCAAAAAAGTTCCCGTAAACTTTTATAATAAAGCGATAAAAGACCTGTTTGAGGAGCATAGCAGTCATCCCAAAAACATATTCCATACCCATCAATTCCCAACCGCCCGCAAACACGGCATTTAGTATGCCCCGGATCAGTATGTTTCAGCATAATCCATCGTCTCTTATTATATTTTTTAACAACTAATTTAGAACATAACATATCCGTGTATATTGTTAAACAATCCAACATCGTTAGTAAAGTATTTCAACATACAAAAATGGGGCGGTATCCGCCCCATTAAATCTTTACTCTTTTATCAAAAAAACTTTCTTTCCGCCGCGGCTCTCCAGAAAATACGGCTGGCCGAGCCAATAATCGCCCAATTTTTCAATCGGCTTTTTCAAAAGTTTAACCGGAAGATCGTCCGTTTCCACGGCATTGCCGATGCTGTGAATATCGCCGGTTTTCAACGAAGGCCCCGAATTACCCAAATAAATCTTTTTTAAGCCGACAGCTTCGGCATACTGTTCCAGAAAATCAAACATGCAGGAACGGATGGCTTGATTCGTTTCCCTTTGATGCTTGGTTGATAAGCCCCTGTAACGATCATTCAAGTCAAACGAATCGGCAATCAAAAACGGAATATTCCCCTCGCCAATTCCGGTAAAAAGCCAGCACTGGCCGATTATAATTCCCTTGCCGTTTTCCACTTGAGCGACCTGAATTCCTAAATCAATCAAATATTCAAAAATTCCGGCCGGATAAGTATCGTAGATCACTCCGGGCAGATGAATCGCCGGCATGCCGCCTATGGCAATGCAACAATCGCTGTAATTACCCTGGAACATATCTATTTTGGGATCTCTTTCCCACAGCTTGACTTTGAATTTTTCCACGACCGGCTCTTGATAAACCGCTATCAGCACGGCGTGAACCGCGAGAAAAAGCGTATTTTGATAATTCGTCAAAACTGGCATCCTTCCCTTTTTTGCCAAGTAACTCAAACCGGCGCCAAATTTAGGAAAAAGTTGCATTCGCCAATCTTCCCCGACCTGAATCTGGCCGGTTAAAAAAAGATTTTTCTGATTTTCTATCACTGCCGCGTCCTTGCGGAGACAATGAAAAAGTTCCGAATTTTTAAATTCCTTTAACAGATT
>CAYHXS010000045.1:0-4849 GCA_964360665.1 uncultured Candidatus Saccharibacteria bacterium
CCAGCCAGGTAACTACCGCTTTTGGATGCTCTTTCGGCAATATAAAATACTTTTCATATCCCTTAAAAAACTCAAGCAGAGAGTCAAAATTATCTTTGCGAATCTTGATTACTTCATCAAGTTTTTTTAATTGTACCAAACCAAAAGCAAACATCATTTCAACCGGCTTCAAATTATAGCCCATATGAGTATAAGTAAATTTTTTGTCATAATTGATACCGGTAAGTTCGGTTGTGAATCTATCATTCAAATCTTCGCTGTCAGTTAAAGCCGCTCTTCCCCATTCGCGATAACCATAAGCATGGTGGGCAAGTTCCGGTTCTGAAACACAGACAATGCCTCCCCCGCCGCCGGCCGTAATATGATGGGAAGCGTAAAAACTGGAAGTCGTAACGTCGCTGAAAGCGCCAGTCGGTTTTCCGTTAAATTTTCCACCAATAGTATCGCAACTGTCTTCAACAAGGCGAAGCTTGTGCTGTCGGCAAAATTCCGCAAGCCGCTCCATGTCATTAAGATTTCCCAAAGTATGCGGCACGATTATTGCCCGGGTTTTTTCGGAAAGCATACTTTCTAATTTAGAGAGGTCTAAATTATAAGTACCGAGTTCCGAATCAGCCACCACCGGAATCAGATCATTCAATAAAATCGTACTATAAGTAGTGGGGAAGGTGCAGGCGGGAGTAATTACCTCACTGCCTTTCGGCAAATCCAGAATTTTTAAAGCCACCAAATTTGCGGTTGATCCGGAATTTACAACCGCCCCGTATTTCTTTCCAAAAATATCCGCCACTTTCTTTTCAAATTCAAAAACATACTTGCCCATTCCCAGCCACCCCTGTTTCAAACATTCTACAACCGCCGCTATCTCTTCATCTCCATAAACTGCCTGGGCATAATAAACCTTGTCCTTTCCGGGAACAAATTTAGCCGCTTTGTTATACACGCCGTAATAAGTTTTTTTATTCTTATCCATTTCCATAAAATTTAAACAAAATTAATTAAATAAGTCAATTTTATTATTTTTTAAATACCGAGTTTCCAGCCTTTGGCACTTTAAAAAATTCTCCGGCAAATTTTTAAGGGAAAAATATTTTCCGACTTTAGGCTTAGTTTTCGGCTTAATGACGAAAAGCAGCGCTATTCCCTTATCACGGGAATCAAATAAAATATCAAAATAATCTATAAATTTGGGTTTTAAAATCTTCATTCCCAATTCTTTTTTCATCACTCTTTCATAAGCATTTTTTGCCAATTCCCCATAACGCAAAATTGATCCTGGTATGTGCCAACCGTCATAAAATTCATCTTTGCGATACGTCAAAAGAATATGATTCTTATCAGACATAACCGCGAGATCAACTGCTATAAACGGCACGGATTTAGATAGAGCGATAAAAACCGGATAAGGAGCCGGTAATTTAACTTTTTTTAACAATCGCACCAAATTTTCAGTCTCTTTAAGAGTTAATTTATTTTTCACGTTTCAAATATTTACTCAATATATAGAACAGGTTGTCGGGTAAAAATGATACCAAGCGCCACGCCCAGGAAATAGGGAATGGCTCCCAATAAACAGATTTTTTATTTTTTACTTCAATAATTTTTTTAATGCAAGAAGCCGCTTTTTCCGGAGTCAGCACAAAAAAATATTTAGGCTTGCCGGAAGAATCAATCCATTGAGGCGACAGCGAAGTTGCTATAGGCCCAAAATTAATAACAGAAAAATTTATATTATTTTTAACATAATTAAGCTGCAAGCTCCTGATGGCCATGGAAAGCGCCGCTTTGCTGGCAGAATGGAAAATATCATTAGAATGCGGCAAATAGGCGGAAATAGAAGAAATCGCGATAAAACTCCCAGATCCTCTTTTCAAAAAGTCCGGCATAAATTTATCCACCCAAACCAAAGCTCCGAATACATTAATCGCCATTCCCTGCTTAAATAAATTATGCTGGTACGAAGAACCAGCGTCGTGGAAAAAAACCGCGGCGTTTAGAATCACAATTTCCGGAAGAAAATTGGCGGCTCTCATTAATTTCACAGTATTTTCAACATCATTTTCATTGCTAACATCGCATTTAGTAAATAAAAATTTATCCGCTCCAAGGTCGGATTGCATTTTTTTCAATAATTCCTCGCGGCGGGCAACGCCCCAAACCGTATGGCCCGCTTTCACCGATTGCCTTACTAATGCCTCGCCTACGCCGCCAGAAGCGCCGGTAATAAAAATTTTCATTTGCTATTTATTTTTATTCTTATAGTCATTAATTATTTCTTCTATCAATCCCATAGGCCGATGTTTTACTTCCTCAAAAATTCTCGCAAGGTATTCCGCTATAACGGACAAAGACAAAAGCTGTATTGACCCCAAAAAAAGTATTACTAATAAAGTAGTTAAAAAGCCGGGCGGACTTGGCACAAAATAAGTATACGGAATATAAACAAAAATCGTTAAAACTGAAAAAGCCGTAACTAAAGCGGCAAGATAAGAAATCCACTCTAGCGGCTTATAAGAAAAAGATACAATCAAGCGCTTTGCCCACATTACATTCCACATAAAACTGTTATTGGAAACGCCGGCAAAGCGGTCAGCTCTTGTATAAATAACGCCTATGCTTTTAAATCCGGCGTAAGCGCGCATGCCGCGTATATAACGGTCAACTTCATTGAACTCGCTATTAATGATATTTAAAACTTCCCTGTCAATTAAAGAAAAATCTCCTGCATCCAGCGGAATATCCAAATAGGAAAGTTTTTTGAAAATGCGGTAAAAAATTTTATAGCAAATCCTGCGAATCAGTCCTCCTTTTCTTTCTGGGCGCATTCCATAAACAATCTTATATCCCTCCAGCCATTTCTTCACAAATTCCGGAAAAAGTTCCGGAGGATCCTGAATATCGCCGTCCAACAAAATTACGGCATCGCCTGTGGCATAACGCATGCCGGTGGTATACGCCGCCTGATTCCCAAAATTCCGCGAATGATTAATTACTATCAATTTTTTATCCTTGCCGGCAAGCTCACGCAGAATTTCCAAGGCATTGTCAGGACTGCGGTCATTCACATAAACAATTTCGTAATTTGAGGTAATGCCCGCCATTGTTTCGTTAACGCGACGGTACATTTCCCGCACGCTGCCGGCATCGTTATAACAGACGACGATAATTGATATTTTTTTGTCTGTAAGCATAAATAATTTTATTTTACATCAATATTTAACGGAGGAATAATCATGTTTTTTTTAAATTCCTCGCGAGAAAGATAAGGCCATTGGTCTTCAATCGGTTTGGAAATATATCGGCCGTCTTTGGTTTTTATCGCTTCCAATTTGGGAAGGATATTCTGGTTCTCACTGACAATTACATTGCACACTACCGCGTCCTTTTTATCCAATACTTTGCGGATTTTCTCGCGCATATTTTTATGGTTTTTTATGTTCTCAACGCCAATGCCGTAAGCTTTGGCGATTTTAAGAAAATCAGGCGAAGAATAGCCGCCTTTGGGAACCGTGCCCGTATGGCGGCCTTCAAAATATTTATCTTGAAATTGCCTGACCATGCCGTAAGAATTATTATTTACTACAAAAATTTTAATTGGCAATTTATTATGGACGATTGTCTGCAATTCCTGGATATTCATCTGCATTCCCCCGTCTCCAACCAGACAAATTATGCGCTTTCTTCCGGTTGCAAACGCGGCGCCGATAGCCGCCGGCACTCCGTATCCCATGGACGCGTGCCCGCATTGCGAAAACATCCTCTGGCCGTCTTTAATTTTAATCGTCTGCATTGCCCAAGCCATTACCGCGCCGATATCTAGCGTTATCACGTCATCCTTCGTAAGTTCCTCGGAAAGTATTTCCAAAAACACGTAGGGGTTGACGGTTTTTTTCTCATTATAATATTTAGGCAAACAAGCGGGATAATTAATTTTCCAATCTCTTGCTCTGGCCAGCCAATCATTAATGTCAGGCTTGGAAATTTTCCCGACAACGCGAAGCATTTCCAGAGTAAAATCTTTCGCGTCAGCCGCAATTGCCACATCCGGAATCACTCTTCCTTTAGAAATTTCATATTTATCAATATCCACAATGATTTTCTTGGCGACCCTGCCAAAACTTTTGGCATTGCCGGAAATCTGGCGGGTATCCAAACGCGACCCAACGCTTAATATGAGATCAGCATTTTGAATGAGGAAATTTGCGCCCCGGTTTCCGTAAATCCCAATCTGCCCGACAAACAACGGATGGCTATGTGGAAAAACATCAATCGCGCTCCAGGAACAAACCACCGGATAACCCAAGGCTTCCGCCAAAGCGCGGAATTTTTTTTCAACTTTGGCAATTTTCACCCCGGCGCCGACCAATATTACGGGACGCCTTGCTTTTTTCATCAAAACAGCGGACTTTCTGATTCCCCTTTTTAATTCAGCGTTAACTAAAATCTTTTTCGGCGCGGAAAAACCCCGAAGTTTCTTGGGATTAATTTCCGCATGCTGGACATTAAGCGGAATATCCAAAAGCACTGGGCCGGGCCGGCCGGAATAAGCTTCATACATTGCTTTGTCCAAACAATATTTAATATCCTCCGGATTAACAACTTGATAAGCAAATTTGGTAATCGGCTTAACCAGTTCCACAATATCAGTTTCCTGAAAACCAATCTGCCGGACTCCGGTATTTCCTCTGGTTTCCGATAAATTGACTTGTCCGGTTAAATAAAGCGCCGGCATGGAATCAAACCAAGCCCCGCAAATGCCGGTTATCAAATTAGTGGCTCCCGGGCCGCTGGTTGCCATGGCAACGCCGATTCCCGGGCCAAGGCGGGAATAAGCGTCCGCCGCCATAGC
>CAYHXS010000046.1:0-4797 GCA_964360665.1 uncultured Candidatus Saccharibacteria bacterium
CAATAATAATCCCATAACGCGATACTAGCCAATTTTATTCAGAACAAGGAATGAGAAGGAAATCGCAGCTATAGCTGCCTTTCCGACGAATGACGCAGTTATGGATAAAATTGGCTGTATCCCTTCGGGTTGCTGTCTAAATAAATTATTTCTTCGTTGCTCCTCCTTAATGTGGTCTTTAACCACTATTTCGTCGTCGCGCCTTGAACTAATTTATTTATCTCAGCAACGCGTTTGTGGATTGTTATTGGGATAGGTTCTTTGGAAACAAATTCCCTTATTTTTCCGTTGTAATAGGCGAGTAGTTACTATATTATAATTTCATGGAGCGGGGATTTGAAATCAGTTGGGTAAGCTTGTGGCGCGTAGTGGGTATTTTGGCGCTGGTAGGCATTATTTATTACGCGCTGGATATCTGGCTAGCGGTTTTTTTGGCTATTGTCATTTCTTCGGCTTTGGATGCTTCGGTCAGCTGGCTGGAGAAAAAGAAAATCCCCCGCGTGATTGGCGCCCTTTTTATTTACCTTGTCGGAATTTTGGCCTTGGCGCTAGTTTTATACACGGTTGTGCCGATTGCTTTGGCGGAACTTAATATTCTTCTGAAAAACGCGGGTAAAATAGGCGATGCCGCGTTCGGTGTTTCCGAAGCTGGCAAATATGTCGCTATCGTCAATGAAGGGCTGGGAAAGCTTGCTAATATATTTTTAAGCGGAAGTTTTTCTTTCTTTGATGTTTTATCGCAGTTCATCGGCGGCGCGACTTTGGCGATTTCGGTTTTTATTTTGTCTTTTTATCTGACTGTGGACCGCGACGGCGTGGAAAAATTTTTATTGGAAGTGATGCCAACCGGCTATGAAGAAAAGATTTTGGAAGTTTATTACCGGACGCGGCTGAAAATCGGGCGTTGGTTTTACGGCCAGTTGTTTCTCAGTTTGAGCCTTGGTTTTTCGGTATTTCTCGGCTTGTGGTTTATCGGCGTCAAATACAGCTTACTGCTGGGAATTTTGACTGGATTGCTGGAATTGGTGCCGTTCGTCGGACCGATCGTGAGCGGAGCCATTGCTGTTTTGATAGCTTCTTCCGATTCAATGAATTCCGCGATATACGTATTTTTGCTTTATTTGCTGGTTCAGCAGGCGGAAAGCACCTTGCTGGTACCGGCAATAATGAAGCTCAGCACCAGCCTTAATCCGGCCGTAGTTTTGATTTCTTTGCTTGTCGGCGCCCGGCTTTTCGGCGTCATTGGCATTGTTTTGGCGGTGCCTCTTGCGGTTATGATTGAAGAATTGATTGATACCTGGTCCACGGAAAAGGGCAGGAGAAAAGCGGTTTCATCCCCCGCCTAAAAGCACCTGTCAGCAGGTGCTTTTTAATTTGGAGAAATTATACTATTATCTTTGTATGAACAAGTTTTATATCACGACTTCCATAGCTTATTTGAACGGACCGCCGCATATCGGTTTTGCTCTAGAATCTTTGCAAGCCGATGTTTTGGCGCGCTGGCATCGGCAAAACAGCGAAGATGTTTTCTTTTTGACGGGAACGGACGAGCATGGCGCAAAGGTGGTCCGGACCGCGGAATCAGCCGGCAAAACCCCGAAAGAATGGGCTGACGGGCTTTTTGTTAAGTTCCGCGAATTAGCGCCCGAACTTAATTTATCTAACGATAATTTTATTCGCACCTCCGATCAAAAAATACATTGGCCGGTGGCGCGGGAAATATGGAAACGGCTTGAGGCAAGCGGAGATTTGTATAAAAAAACTTACCGTGGACTGTATTGCGTCGGTCATGAAGCGTTTGTCACCAAAAAGGACTTGGTGAACGGAAAATGTGTTGACCATCAAAAAGAGCCGGAATTAATTGAAGAAGAAAATTGGTTTTTTAAGCTTTCCGAATACGGCGGCGATATCCAAAAAGTTATTGAATCGGGAGATTTGAAAATAATTCCGGAAACCAGAAAAAATGAAGTCCTATCGTTTTTAAGCGGCGGTCTGGAAGATATCAGTTTTTCCCGGCCGTCCAAAGATTTGTCCTGGGGCGTTCCTGTTCCCGGCGACGAGTCGCAGACAATGTATGTCTGGGCTGATGCTTTAAGCAATTATATAAGCGGTTATGGAGGTATTGATAAGTGGCAAGAACATCCGGCTGATGTCCATGTAATCGGCAAGGATATTTTGCGTTTTCATGCCGTAATTTGGCTGGCCATGCTTTTGTCTGCCGGTTTGAAATTACCCAAAGCAATTTTTGTTCACGGCCATATTTTGTCTGATGGGCAGAAGATGTCTAAATCTTTGGGGAATGTCATTGACCCGTTTGAATTGGTAAAAAAATATGGCGTTGATGCTACGCGGTATTTTCTTTTGCGAGGAATCCCTTCTTCGGAAGACGGGGATTTCAGCTATGAAAAATTTGAAGAGCGTTATAACGGCGATTTGGCGAACGGGCTTGGAAATTTTGCGGCGCGAGTTTTGACGTTAGGGGCGCCGTTGAGAGAAATTTTATCTTCGAAAACCGACGAATCTGTTGAAAAACAATTGGATACCGCAAAAAAAGAAATAAAGCAGAAAATAAATGATTTTAAATTAAACGAAGCATTGGCGGAAATTTGGCAGTTGATTCATTTCGGCGACCGGTATCTTAATGAAAGAAAACCATGGGATAAATCCGCGGGTAAAGAGGAAAAAGAGAGGGTCGTTTATAACGCCGTTGTTATTTTAGACAACATAGCGGCGCTTCTTTTGCCGTTTTTGCCGGAAACTGCCGAAAAAATTACCAAGAGCATAAGCAATCAAGAGGGAAAAATTTCTGTTAAAAAATTGGAAAATCTTTTCCCGCGTTTGGAAAAATAAAATGGAATTCACGGCAGAAACATCAGGGGAGCGGCTGGATAAATTTTTAGCCGTTCATCTTGCTAAATTTTCCCGTACCCATTTTCAGCGGTTAATTAAGGATGGCGCCATTAAAGTTAACAGGGCAATTGTGAAAAAGCCCGGCTTGTCATTAAAAAAAGGCGACCGCGTGCTTATTTTGGAAGAAAAAGTATTATCGCCTGATAAAGAATTCATAATTGAACCGGAACCAGACATTTTGCTGGAGATTATTTATGAAGATGATAATGTGGCCGTGATTAATAAACAGCCGAATCTGATTGTCCACCCGACGTCAAGCCAGCGGTGGCATACTTTGGCTAATGCCCTGGTTGCCAGATATCCCAAGATTGTTGGCGTGGGCGAAAGTCCGCTTAGGCCGGGAATTGTCCATCGTCTGGACAAGGACACGAGCGGACTGATGGTTGTCGCCAAAAATCAGGAGGCATTTTTGGAATTAAAAAACCAGTTTTTAAAGCGAGAAATAGTGAAAACTTATTTGGCAATCGTGGAAGGCGTTCCAAAGCCGCCGGAGGGCTGCATACAATTTCAGATTCGTCCGTCAAAAGCTAATCGTTTGAAAAAAGTCGCGGTGCGGGTTTTGGACACTTCCGGTAAAAAGTCCGTGCGCGCGGCAGAGACCTGTTATCACCTTAAAGAAGTTATCAATGAGGATTTTTCTTTGGTGGAAGCCATGCCTAAAACCGGCCGTACGCATCAGATTCGGGTTCATTTAAGCGCTATCGGGCATCCGGTAGCGGGAGATAAAATGTACGGGGCGAAGAAAAAAAATGACCTGCCGGGCGGCGGGCAGATTAAGAGGCAAATGCTCCATGCTTATAAACTTGTTTTTACTTTGCCGGGCGGAAAGCGGCTTAATTTGGAAGCGCCGGTTCCGGAGGATATGAAGTCTGTTATAAAATCCTTAAAATATTCGCATGGATAAAAATATTTTATTTGACGTTCACGGGCATCCGCAATTTCCGGTTTATGATGGCGACCGCGATGCGGTTATCAGGCGCGCGCAAGAAGCTGGAGTTAAAATGATTGCCGTGGGAACCCAATTTTCCACTTCGCGGGCGGCAATTGACCTTTCCCGCCAGTATCCGGAAGACGTTTGGGCGGCTGTCGGTTACCATCCGGGACATTCTAATGAAAATTCACATCATGACAAAAAAGAGCAAAGAGAAACCGGACAGGAATTGTTTGATATCGGCCAATTCCGTAAATTAGCCGGTGACGAAAAAGTTGTCGCTATCGGAGAGTGTGGACTGGATTATTTCCGATTGCCGGATAATTTTGACGCGTACAAATTTAAAAAAAATCAGGAAAAAGTTTTTCAAGAACAATTTAATCTGGCACTGGATTTGAAAAAGCCGCTCATGGTCCATTGCCGTCCGTCCAATAAGACCCAAGATTCTTATTTGGATTTAATGGATTTGGTCGGCAAAGCGAGCTTGGATTTGCCGGTGATACTTCATTTTTATGCCGGATTGCCGGAAATTACTAAAAAATTCGTTGACCGCGGTTTTTATTTCACTTTCGGCGGGGTGATTACTTTTTCGGATGATTATAATGAGTCCATAGAAAGTATTCCGGTTGAACGGATAATGCTGGAAACCGATTGTCCCTATGTCGCTCCGAAATCGCGGCGTGGAAAAAGAAACGAGCCGGCATTTGTCGTTGAAGTTGCCCAAAAAATGGCAAAACTTAAAAAATTGCCGCTTGATTCTTTAATTGAAAAATTGCGCGAAAACGTAAACGGGGTATTTAAAATATTTTGATTTTCCACAGCCCCCCTTTAATAAGAAGTTAAACACTGATATTTTTAGGTAAGGGTCTGTTAATAAATAAATGAACGATTTGGAGGCGTAAGATTTGAGCTGATTTCAAGGCGCGACGACGAAAACGCAGTTTTAACTGCTTTGA
>CAYHXS010000047.1:0-4719 GCA_964360665.1 uncultured Candidatus Saccharibacteria bacterium
TCAAAACCGACATATCCCGGCGGCGAACCGATCATTCTTGATACGGCATGCTTTTCCATATACTCCGACATATCAACCCGCACCAAAGCTTTTTCGTCATTGAACATAAACTCCGCGAGCGCTTTCGCAAGCTCTGTTTTCCCGACTCCGGTCGGTCCCAAAAACATAAATGACCCGAGAGGCCGATTTTCATCCGAAAGTCCGGCGCGCGCGCGGCAAAGAGCGCTGGAAACCGCGAAGATTCCTTCTTTTTGTCCGATAACTCGCTTGCCCAAGACTTCCTCAATTTTAGAAAGCTTATCGCTCTCTGATTCCAGCATTTTTGTTACCGGAATTCCGGTCCAGCGGGACACCACGGCCGCTACATCGCCCTCGTCGACGCCCTCCTTCAAAAACCGGTCGCCCTGGCCGTGCAGGCTTTGTCCGGACACGCCCCTTTTTCCGGTCTTACTGAAATTTTTCTTTTCAAAACTGACAAAATTTTTCTCCGCCTGCGGCAATTTTCCGTAAAGAATCTGGGCGACTTTTTCCAAATCACCGGCGCGCTCGGCCAATTCGGCCTCGCGCTTCAAATCCTCAATTTTCTTGCGCAAATTATGGAGATTTTCAAAAGCGATTTTTTCCGCGTGCCATTGCGCCGAAAACTCATCATTTTTTTCTTTCAGTTTTGCAATTTCTTCATTAACTTCCTTCAGCCGCCGCTTGCTCTCCGGATTTTCTTCTTTGCTGATAGCGGATTTTTCCACTTCCAAACGGGTAAGCGCGCGACGAAGCTTATCAATTTCCCCGGGCAAACTTTCCGTTTCCAGACGGCGGGCCGCCGCCGCTTCATCCATCAAATCCACGGCTTTATCCGGCAAAAACCGGTCGGAAATATACCGCGCCGACAAATTAACCGCGGCTATCAACGCTTCATCGCTGATACGAAGCCCATGATGAATTTCATATTTTTCCTTAAGTCCGCGTAAAATCGTCAGACTGTCCTCAATATTCGGTTCTTCAACCAAAATCGGCTGGAACCGGCGTTCCAAAGCCGGGTCTTTTTCAATATGTTTCTGAAATTCTTTCAAGGTAGTCGCGCCAATGGCGTGAAGTTCGCCGCGCGCCAAAGCCGGTTTCAATAAATTAGAAGCGTCAATCGCGCCTTCAGCCGCGCCCGCGCCTACTATCATATGTATTTCATCAATAAAAAGAATCAGCCGCCCGGAAGCATTCTGAATTTCTTTAATAAACGCCTTTAAGCGGTCTTCAAACTCGCCGCGGAATTTTGTTCCGGCAATCAGAGAACCAATATCCAGCATTATTATTTCCCGATCTTTCAATGGCTCCGGAACATCTCCGGAAATAATCCGCTGGGCCAGTCCCTCCACAATCGCGGTTTTTCCCACGCCCGACTCTCCGATTAAAATCGGGTTGTTTTTCGTACGGCGGGAAAGCACCTGGATAACGCGGCGTAATTCTTCGTCGCGGCCGATAACCGGGTCCAGTTTCCCTTCGCGGGCTTTGTCCGTAAGATTAATCGCGTATTTGTCCAACACCTGAAATTTGCTTTCCGGAGTTTCGTCGGTCACGCGCATTGAACCGCGGAGCTGGGCAAGAATCCGCAAAGCGGTTTCCCGCTTAAAACCAAACTTGTCCAAAAGAATCTGCGCCGCGGAAGAAGTTTCCAAAATGCCCAAAAGCAAATGTTCACAGGAAATAAATTCGTCTTTTTGCGCTTGAGCGATTTTTGCAGCTTTATCCAAAACATGCATCAGTTCCTGCGACAGATAAAGCTGTCCCACGGTCGCGGACGTAAAAATTTTTGGCAATTTTTTCAGTTCTTCTTCAAGCGCCTGGTCAAGCGCGTCCAGATTTACTCCGGCGCGCGTAAGCAACGGTTGAACCAATGACTGGCTGTCGGAAAGAAGCGCGGATAAAAGATGTAAAGCTTTAAATTCTCCATGATTTTTCTGCGATGCCAAATCCTGGGCGTTCTGCAACGCTTCCTGGGCTTTAATGGTAAAGCGATTGAAATTCTTCATACTTTAATCTTATCATAAATAAAAAATTAGCACTCTGTCAACCTGAGTGCTAAATCATATTTCCTACCACTCAGGTTGATCTCTTCGAGCCTGAGTCTCAGACATTCGTCCCGAGGACTCAGTCCCGAGGGAGCTGAAGGCCTGAGTTTGTCGAATGGGTCAAGGAGAGTGCCAATGGTTCGGCGGGCTCACCACAAGATGGATTTTTTATTTTTACAAACTTTGCAAATCCGCTTCCGTGCTTTGCAATTCCTTTTCCAAATCGCCAAAATCAGTGGCGTTTAATTCTGCTTCAATCACCGCCGTAGTGTCTTCTGCCATCAAAGCTGGACTGGAAATTTCAGAAGTGGCCGGCACGATCGCCCGCCCTAATCCCCACCAAAGCCAAGCCGCCGCGGCTACCGCCAAAACTGCCACCCAAAGCCAAGTTTTATTTTTTGATTCCATAAAATCCATTAATAATTAATTATTGCGTAACTGGCGCCGATCCTGTTGTTGGCGCTGGTTCTGTAACAGGCGTTTGAGTTGTCGTAGCCGGCTCTTCATCAACTTTTGGAACTCCCCTTAATGATTTTGTCGCTTCTACTATTGCCTTATGAGCAGTTCGGACGACTTCTTTCGCCGCTTTCAAATCTTTATTAAGCGCTTCTCTTGCCATTGCTACGACTGATTTTAATCTTGCCTCCGTAAATTGTTCTTCCGGCGAATCCACACCCTGAATCGGATAAGTTTTAGCAAGTTGGGCTTCCAGCGCAGTTCTGGCGGAAGCAATCGCGATTTTTGCTTTTTCTATTGCCGTTCGCACTGCCGAAACATCTTGGCCATTTGATTCCGCTTTATCTGCCCGAGAAGAAACTTTTCCAAGTAATTCTTCCAAGCGGGTCAAAGTATTTAATAAATGATTGGTTTGTTTAGTGTTAATTTCCGTAAAGCGATTATCCAATCTTTCTACGGTTTGTTTTTTCCTTTCATCTTTGACTTTTTCCAGCCGAGCTTTTAATTCCTCTTTTTGAGTTTTGCGCTTTTGTTTAAACTCATCTCTCGCGACTTCTACTCTTTGTTTAAAAACTTCCCGCTCTTTTTCAAGATTAGCCTTAAATTCGGTCTGCGCCGCTTTTACCGCGTCTCTTTTTTCAGTTACGGCATTTTTTACCGCTTCCCGCTTTTCACCCGCTGCTGTTTTTACCGCATCTTTTCTTTCGGTTACGGCATTTTTTACCGCTTCCCGTTTTTCGCCCACTGCTGATTTTACCGCTTCACGCTTTTCGGTAATCGCCTCTTTCACCGCCCCCCTTCTATCCGTAGCCGCGTTTTTTACTGCTTCTTTGACTTCTGTCACGGCAGTATTAGATTTAGAACTGTTATAATTTTTGGTTTGCGCAAAAACCGCCAATCCGCTATTAACAATTAAACTTGCGGCTACCACGCCGCTTATAATTAATTTTTTCATTTTAATTATTATTTTATTTGCGACTTTTTTATTTCGTATATTCTATTATAACATATATTCTATTATAGTAACTCATGGAAAAAATAAATCATTGACTGAAAAACTAAAAAGTCTTAAGGTATCAACAAATGGAAAAACAGTTATTCAACAGTTCATTCGGCATTAAACTTTCCATCCCGCAGGTAGTGCGGGCAATTTCCGATTTCATTGCCATTGATCCGAAATGGAACTATAAAATAATCGTCGGCAGCGACTCGGAAAGACGCCCTAATGATAAAGCGGATTTCGTCACTGCTATAGTAGTCCACCGCGTTGGCAACGGCGGGCGCTATTTTTGGCGACATCTGGAAGCCAAAAATATTCACACTTTGCGCGACCGGATGTGGCAGGAAGTTCTACTCTCCCTGGAAATAAGCAAAGAGCTGACCAAGGTATTAAAAGAAGCCGGGCTGGAAAAATGCGCTTTTGAAGTGCACGTTGACGTGGGCGAACAGGGCGCGACCAAGACCATGATCCAGGAACTGGTCGGCGCGGTGCGCGCCAATAATTTTGAAGCCAAAATCAAACCGGACAGCTTTGCCGCCAGCAAAGTGGCGGACCGGCACGTGTAAATTATGGATAAGTTAGTTATTGATATTGAAACTAAAAATACTTTTCAGGATGTCGGCGGCTACGACCACCTTACCGACCTCAAAATTTCATTTGTCGGTGTTTATTCCTACAAACAAAGCGCGTATCTGTCATTTTTTGAAAATGAGCTGGAACAACTCGGGCCAATACTCCAAAGCGCAGGGTTGATAATCGGATTCAGCACCAACAGATTTGATATTCCAATTCTCAATGAATATTTCCGCTTCAATGTAAAAGCAATAGAAAGCCTGGACATACTGGACGACATTGAACAAAAACTCGGCCATCGCATCAGTTTAGACCAGCTCGCCATGACAAACCTCAAAGTCGGAAAAACCGCCCACGGACTGGAGGCGATTAAATTTTATAATGAAGGCCGGTTTGAAGACTTAAAAAATTATTGCCTGAATGACGTAAAAATAACCAAAGATTTGTACGAACTCGGAATAAAACAAGGCCATTTGCTCGTGCCAACAAACCACGGAGCAGAAATCGTTAAAGTAAATTTCAACTGGCACGAACAAATGCCTGTTGCCAACACCTTATTCTAAAAACATCAAATCCTCCAGATTTTTCAACTCTTTTTTAAAAATTTTTTTATCGCCGGATTCCAGA
>CAYHXS010000048.1:0-4478 GCA_964360665.1 uncultured Candidatus Saccharibacteria bacterium
GCGCCGATATATAGTACCGGCCCACCGCAGGTGTGGGTCGATTCCAGTGCCGTCAGAGATGCAAACAGGGCGAACGCCTAATATCCCATTCCTCCAGACATGCCTCCGCCCATCGGCGGTCCGCCAGCTGGCGGATGCGGTTCTGGTTTTTCCGTCACTGCCGCGCCGATCGTAAGATAAGTAGCCGCCACCGAAACAGCATTCAAAAAAGCGGTTTTGGTAACTTTAAGCGGGTCAATAATACCGTCTTTTTTCAAATCACTGATTTGATTAGTTACGGCGTTAAACCCAATCCATAAATCCTGCGATTTTGTTTTTTGTTCGGCAAGTTTTTTAATTATGGAATCGGAATCCTGTCCGCTATTTTCCACAATCGCGCGGAGCGGAGATTCCAAAGCTTTCATTAAAATAGTTTGCGCCGCTTGCTCAACTTCGGACTCGCCCTTGGTTTTCTTTTCCAAAACATAGACATTAAACAAAGCAACGCCTCCACCAGGCACGATTCCTTCTTCCATAGCCGCGCGGGTAGCCGCCACGGCGTCCTCAACACGCTGTTTCAGTTCTTTTTGCGCGGATTCCGTTGGAGCGCCGACTTTAATCACGGCAACGCCGCCACTTAATTTTCCGAGGCGTTCCTGCAATTTTTCTTTGTCAAAATCAGAATCGGTTTTCTTAAGTTGATTTTTAATCTGGGCAACTCGTTTTTCAATTTCCTCCACCTTGCCTTTTCCTCCGACAATGGTCGTAAAATCTTTATTAGAAACAACACGGCGCGCCTGTCCCAAATCATTAATGCCAACCGAATCAAGTTTTTTTCCGATTTCTTTGGAAACAAAGGTTGCTCCCGTAACAACGCAGATATCTTGCAGCATTTCTTTCCGCCTGTCGCCAAATCCCGGCGCTTTTACCGCAAGAACGGTAAAAATTCCACGGAGCTTATTAAGTATCAAAGTAGTCAACGCTTCACCCTCCACTTCGTCGGCAATAATCACCAGCTCTTTCTTTCCGCTCTGTACAACTTTTTCCAAAAGCGGAAGAAGTTCCTGGATGGAAGAAATTTTTTCATCGGTTACCAGAATCTGCGGTTCCTCCAAAATGGACTCCATCCGTTCGGTGTTGGTAACCATATACGGAGCAATGTAACCGCGGTCAAATTGCATTCCTTCAACCACCTCATAAGAATTGGCAACAGTATTGGAATCTTCAATCGTGACAACACCTTCGCGACCAACTTTGCCGATTACTTCGGCAATCAATTTTCCGATTTCCTGATGCTTCGCCGAAAGCGTGGCAACTTCTTCAATTTTTTTATTGTCGTTTATAGTTTCCTTTTGTTTTTCCAGCGCTTTAACAACGGCATCACTGGATTTTTTTAGTTCTTCAGCAAGCTGGATAACATTGAAGCCTTTATTTTTAATCGCTTTTTCACCTTCTTCAATCATAGTGTGCGCCAAAATAATGGAGGTGGTTGTTCCGTCTCCGACGTTGTCATTGGTTTTATCCGCCGCCTGTTTTATCAATTCCGCGCCGAGATTTTCAAATTTATTTTCCAGTTCAATTTCTTTGGCAACCGTAACTCCGTCAAAAGTAACCTGCGGAGCGCCATATCCTTTTTCCACGACTACCGCCCTTCCGCGCGGACCCAAAGTCATGCGCACTGCCGCCGCCAAAACGTCAATTCCTTTTTTAAGCGAGGAACGCGCTTCTTCATTAAAATATACGATTTTTGCCATATGTGATAATTTTTATCCGATAATTGCTAAAATATCCGCTTCCTCCCCGACCAAATACTTTTTACCTTCCACTTCCAGCTCGTCAGGGCCGTATTTTTTAAATAAAACAACATCTCCAACTTTAACCGACATCGGAATCCGCTTGCCGTTATTATCCAGTTTTCCCGGACCGGCGGCTACAACCTTTCCTTTTATCGGCTTTTCTTTTTCCGCTGTTTCCGGCAGGACAATTCCGGACTTAGTGGTTTTTTCTTCCTCCATCGGCTCAAGAAATATGTGGTCATTTAATGGCTGCAAATTCATATTTTTAATATTTAATAATAAATTACTATTAATTTTATTCGTTTAGCATTCTCATGTCAAGAGTGCTAATTTACAATTATATAACGGAAACTACCTGAATTAAGTAACAAAAAGCCCGCTTAGTTAAGCGGGCTTAGCCTTACTGATTAATTCTTCTATTAAACTTCGGGCTTTTGCATAGACTCTTTCCGGTTCGCTGCTATAAAAACGGATGGGAATGGAAACCAAGAATTTCACCAAAGGATGCTTTTTAATATGTTTCTCATATTGCTTTTCGTGGGGATACTGGCGAATTTCCGTTTTCACCTGCAAAGGAATGGCCACCCCGCTTTCAAGAAAAATCAAAAAATCCAGTCCTTCCGCGTCCCAATGGTCGCTGTGGCGGCTTCTTAAAAATCCGGCAATCATTTTTTCTTCCGTTAATCGTATTAAAACCGTTTCAACAACTTCTTCGGCTATATTATGGTCACCCTTATTCTTTTTATTCTGGAACAAGGCGCCCTCTTTTTATTCAATTTTCAAAGTTATTTATATTATAAAGAAACTTAATTTTTATTCAAGAACCCGTCAATTCTTCTTGTATCCGGATGAAACTCCAATTCATTATCGTTAAAAATAATCCGCGGTTTATAGCCAGACTGTTTTCCCAGACTTTTTTCGATTTTGCGCATTTGGACGGATTTTAGAATATTTTCCAGCCAATCGCCAAGCCCTTCCTTGGTTCTATTATTAGAATCAAGCATTTTTTTAACCCATCCGATTTTTTTGTAAATATGCTCCTCATCGCCCTTATACATTCTCCTTGCGCCTAACCAATCAATGTTCGCATCATAAAATTTTTGAATCACTTCCGAACCGCCGTATACCGGAACCAAAGATTTGTATAAATTTACCCAATATTCATTGTAAGGCGGAGATAACCGGTAAGCTTTCGGAGTTACGAAATGATTGAAACATAATTTATCTTTTGAATTTTTTGGATGCCGCGCCCACCAGCCGAAAATTTCAAAAGACAAAAAACAAAACGCTCTTGCGCTAAAAATCCGCCCCTGCCGGACGCCGACAATCACGTCAAAATCGGAATCTTCATTCATGTTCCCGGTCGCGAGCGAACCGGCCGCCAAAACAAAATCAACAAACGGAATAAAACGGAATGGCCAAATCCGTTTTAAAAATTTATCCCATTTTTGATTGTATAAATTATTTGACATAAGTTAGCGAGCTATACCTGTTTATTCTTATCGCTCTGAATTTTTCTCTTTCCTCAACCCGTTCATTTGCCCAGCGGCTCATTCACTTGTACTCGTCGTTTCGTCGCTCGTTTTGAATTAATAACGAGCGAACCATGCCGAAACGACTGCGTGGGTTTCGGATAAGAGAAAAATTCTTCACTGAGAAAATTCAGTCGCCTCATTCTTCCTGCGCCACCTCCGGCCGTTCCAAAAGTTCCGGCTCAATGCCAACCGCCGAATCGGTAATTTTCAGCACGTCTTTATCAATTTTCCCGAGTTCTTTATAGGCGCTGTTATACATATTAATAGAAGTCCCCAAATGCGCACCGAGCTTCTTCATATATTCTTCATAGCTGGAAAGGTGCTTCCCCAGCGCTTCCACTCGCTTACGGATTTCTTTAGCTGATTCTTCAATCTGAAGCGCTTTCAATCCTTGCAAAACCGTCTGCAAATACGCCAGAAAAGACGTCGGCGAAACAATAATTACATGCCTATCCTTAAAAGCATATTGGATTAAATCTTGAGTATTACTTTTAACCGCGCCTATTTTATTTATCAGTAAATCATAATAAATTGCTTCCGCGGGGATAAACATAAAAGCAAAATCCATAGTCCCCTCTTCCGGTTTTACGTATTTGGCAGTTTCGTCAATGCGATTTTTTAAATCTTGTTTAAAAGATTTTTCTAATTCACTTTTGGTTTCTTCGTCGCGCGCGTCTAAAATCCGGTTATAATTTTCCAGACTGAATTTGGAATCAATTGGAATAATTTTGTCCTGCACAAAAATAACCGCGTCCACGATTGTGCCGTCTTTAAACGGATATTGCATCTGGTATCGTCCCGGAGGCAAAACGTTCTTCAAAAGCGTTTCCAAAAAGTATTCCCCGATCACGCCGCGCTGTTTCGGATTTTTCAAAATATCCTGCAGATTCTGCAACTGATCGGCAAAACTGATTACCTGTTTGTTAGTTTCATCCAATTTCGTCAGACGCTCTGTCACGTCGCGGATAATTTTCGCGCTCTCACTGTATTGCATCTGCATTGAACGCGTGGATTCGCCGAGCTTCACATCTAAAGTCCGCCGGAGTTCACCAAGCTGATTCTGCATCATTAAAAGCGCCTGGTCATCGCGGGGCACGCCTTGCTGCTGTTTTTTTACTGAAAAAAATAACGCGATAAAACCGACAATCACCACGGCCAATAATATAAA
>CAYHXS010000049.1:0-4343 GCA_964360665.1 uncultured Candidatus Saccharibacteria bacterium
TATCTCTCCAAAAGAAAAAAAGAAAAAAACAGTTTGCACCCGTTTATTAATCTGCAATTTATCGTTTTGAAGGACAATGACCAGGAAATCGGGGAAATGAAAAGGTTGGCCAAGGAACTGCAGGTTGACAAGCTTTCTTTTAAAAAAGTAATGGGACTGACCAAGGAAGCTACGCAAACATTGGAATCAGAAAATCCGGCCTATAAATTCGCGATAGAAGAAGAAAACAAAAAAAATAATTTCTGCGAATTGCCCTGGGAGGAATGCGTAATTTCCGCGAACGGGGAAATCAGCGTTTGCGCAATAGATATTTTTAACGACAAGTTGATGGGCAATGTCTATCATGAACCATTCAGCCAAATATGGAATAATCAAAAGTACCGGGCATTCAGAAAAATAATAAGAGAAAACATTGATTCAATAAAAATGTGCCGTTATTGCGGCAAAAGAAACAATCCGGATTTTTTTGTTGATATTTAAAATCATGGCAGATAAATTAATCAGGGCCGATGAAATAGATAAATTATCCCAGGAAGATATTTATCAAATGTACGAAAAACATGTTAATCCCGGCATGTTGAATTTTTTTAAGCTTTTGGGTTTTTTAAAAATAAGGCCGATAAAGTCGGAAGGGATGTACATATATACTTCAGAAGGGAAGAAAATTCTTGATTTTACCGGCGGCCGCGGAGTTTTAAGCCTTGGACACAACCATCCGCGCCTGAACGCGGTGAGGAAAAAAATGGAGCAGGATGAAATTCCGGTTGTCTGGAAAGATTTTGTCTCGCCTTATTTGGCTGTTTTGTCCAAAAATTTGGCGGCCATCTGCCCTGGCGACTTGAATTATTCTTTTTTTTGCAACAGCGGAGCCGAAGCCAATGAGGGCGCCATGAAAATCGCCGAAAAATACCAGGGCAAAGAAAAGAATGTTTTTATCGCGGCTTCCAATTCTTACCACGGAAAGACCCATGCCACGCTGTCTGTTTCCGGGTGCGAGGAATCAAAAAAATATTTTAAACTGTTGGATAATTGTTTTTTTGTCCCTTACGGCGATTACAATGCTTTGGTTGAATTTATTTCCAAAAGGAAAGACATTTGCGCCGTTATATTAGAATCAATTCATGCCGGCAACATTACTGTGCCGCCGGCTGGCTATTTGAAAAAAGTCAGGCAATTGACCGAGCAGAATAATATTCTTTTGATATTGGATGAGGTGTACACAGGTTTCGGAAAAACCGGCAAATTATTCGCTTTTGAACACGAGGGCATTGTTCCCGACATTATTACGCTTTCTAAAACTTTGGGCGGGGGAAAAGCCACTATTGCCGCTTACGTAGTAAAGGACCATATTTTTAAAAAAGCTTACGGCGCAGTCAAGGATTCTTTAATTCATACCACGACTTATAATGGCTTTGCCAATGAATGTTTGACGGCCATTGAAGCGATTAATATTTTATTTGAAGAAAATCTGGTTGAAAATTCAAAAGCAATGGGGGAATATTTGCTGTCCCAACTGGAAAGTTTGAAAAATAAATATCCCGAAATAATAAAAGAAGTCAGGGGAATAGGATTGCTGTGCGGGATAGAGTTTTATCCTTATTTGCCGAAAGTCGCCGGTTTTTTCAAAAAAAATAAAATCTTTTTGGGGGATATGTTTAATAATTATGTTACCGGCGCTATTATCAGCGAGTTGCTGTCAACGCACGATATTCTTGTTTTTTCCTCGCCGCATTACGGCAATCTCTTGCATATCCAGCCGGCTTTGATTGTTAAAAAAGAAGAAATAGACAGGGTTGTCCGGGCGCTGGATTTGATTTTATCAAAAGGGTTGTTTAAATTAGGATTGGAATTAAGCAAAAGATATTTATGGTAAAATCCGCAACTTTATGGCTTATAAAAATCGGGCTTTTTATAACCCCGTTTATACCGCTTTACGTATCCAAGGTTTTATTTTTTCCGTTTATTACCGGAAAAGCTTTTGTTTTCCGGACAATCGTGGAAATAGTTTTTGCCGCCTGGATATTTCTGGCGATTTTTTATAAAGAATACCGCCCCAGGAAATCCGCTTTATTGGTCGCGCTTTCAATTTTTATCGTTGTAGTCGCTTTGGCGACAATTTTTGGAGCCAATCCTTATAAAAGTTTTTGGTCTAATTTTGAACGGATGGAAGGATTGGTTTCTTATTTGCATTTATTCGCTTACTTTTTGGTATTGGGACAGGTTTTCCGGAAAAATGACTGGCCAATCTTTTTTAATCTTTTCGTGGCTTCGGGAATCATTGAATCCATCTACGCCTGGTTCCAGAGATTTGGCTACATTGCTTCTTTGCAGGGGGGAATTGGCCGGCCGGACGGGACTATCGGCAACCCGACTTATTTGGCGGCTTATCTGATTTTTATTTTATTTTTCTGCTTGTATTTGCTGTTTAACAGCCGTTATCTGGAAAGCAAGATTTTTTACGGCGTGGTTTCATTATTTATTTTGGCGACTATTTATCTGACTGCCAGCCGCGGTCCGGGCTTGGCGATTATTGCCGGCGGCATTTTGGGAAGCATTTTATATTTGTTATTTAATAGAAGCGCAGAAAATGCTAAATACCGGAAAATCGCTTTGGCTGTTTTGGCATTTTTTATTCTGGCTCCGGCCGCGTTTTGGACGGCTAAGGATACTAATTTTGTGCGCGGCAACCCGACTCTTTCCCGTCTTACTTTGCTTTCATTGAAAGAACGGACTGTGGCTTCCCGTTTTGTCATCTGGCAAATGGGCTGGGAGGGTTTTAAGGAGCACCCGATTCTCGGTTGGGGGCCGGAAAATTATGAGCTGGTATTTTCAAAATATTTTAAGCCGGTTCTTTGGCAACAGGAACCCTGGTTTGACCGTTCGCACAATATTATTTTTGACTGGTTGATTAATGCCGGCATTCTGGGGCTTATGTCTTATTTGGGAATATTTGTTTCTGCTTTGTATCTTTTGTGGACCGGCTATAAGAAAAATATATTTTCCCCGGGGAACGCGATTTTGGTTTTTGTTTTATTTTTCGCGTATTTTTTCCAAAATTTGTTTGTTTTTGATAATTCATCAACTTATATGGGATTTTTCGCGGTTTTAGCTTTCATCTATTCTTCAACGCGCGAGCCTGATATTTCAGAGTCGAGAAGCATTGAATTATGGCCATTCCCTCGGGGATACTCGGGACCTTCGGTAGTTGCTTCGGGCTTATTGATTCCTCTTATCGCAATTATTTATTTTATAAATATGCGCCCGCTTCTGGCGAATCTTAGTTTGTTGGATGCCTTGAAGATTCAGAGTACGGGAAATTACACCGGTGCTTTTGAACAGTATCAAAAAGCTTTGGATTATAATACTTTAGGCAGTAAAGAAACCAGGGAACAGCTTGCCCGTTTTTCTTTGAATGTCGGCGGCATGGAAAGCGTGCCCGCTGATTTCAGGGATAAAATTTTGCGCACCGCGCTCGGAGAAGCCCAGAAGTCGGTTATGGAAAATCCCATGGATCCCCGCGCGTATATTTTCCTGAGCGGAATTTTTGGCGGCGTGGGATTTAATGACCAGGCATTGGCAGTATTGAATAAAGCCGCGGAATTATCGCCGGCAAAACAGCAGATTTATTTTGAATTAGGAGATATTTATATCCGGAAGGGCGATTACGCGAATGCGGTTAAGGTTTTGGAAAAAGCCTATAATCTTGATAATGAATTTGACCGCGCGGCAATGAATCTTGCCGCCGCTTACATAATCAATAGTCAGCAGCAGAAAGCAGATGATTTATTGATTGGATTTGCCGGTAAAACAGACGTTCCGGAAATTATTTTGGCGCAGGCCTATTCCAGGGTTAAAAATTATGGGCGTTTAGCCGGGATTTGGAAAGCGCTCGCGGAAACAAGCGTCTCCGATGTCCAGTATTGGAAAAATGCCGCCGGCGCCTATCTTTTGATGGGGGCAAAATCAGAGGCAATTAAGATCTTGGAAAGAGCGATTAGCCTGAATCCCGGATTTAAAGGAGAAGCCGAATCTCTTATTGAGGATATTTTATCTCAATAAAGTTATCCACAGCCGCTCTTGTGCAAAAATAGGATATTTTTTGTATACTTAATTTGTATATCTGATCAAGAACCTATTAATGAAGTAGGTTCTGGATATAAGGTCGTAAAAATTACAATTAATAAAAAATAAGGTCGTAAAAATTAAAAAATAAAAGATTATGAGTAAAAATATTGTTTTAGACAAAAAACAGCAGTTTTTAGTTGTTTCTTTGTCTGTTGTTCTTTCTTTATTGGTCGTGTGGGCGGCGGCTTCAGGCGCTACCACAATTAGCACAAATATCA
>CAYHXS010000050.1:0-4280 GCA_964360665.1 uncultured Candidatus Saccharibacteria bacterium
TTGCGGCTTTGTGGGCGTCAGAGCCTTTGCCTCCATAATTCCCGGCTTCAATATACTTTTTCGCGTTATCCCAGGCCGCGCCTCCGGTAGTCATGGAAATTCCCAAAAACAAACCAACAACAATCGTGCCCATTAAAAATCCGCCCAGCGCCTGCGCGCCCAAAAACATTCCCACCAGCAATACCGAAGCAATCGGAATCAAGGCCGGCACAATCATTTC
The DNA here is from genome assembly GCA_964360665.1 of uncultured Candidatus Saccharibacteria bacterium. Classification (GTDB taxonomy): domain Bacteria; phylum Patescibacteriota; class Minisyncoccia; order UBA6257; family 02-FULL-45-10c; genus REEB48. The sequence goes on from CAYHXS010000050.1 coordinate 221, forward strand.
TTTCAAAGCGGCTTTGGTAACAATATCCACGCAACGGGCATAATCCGGCTTGGCTTTGAATTCCATAATACCCGGGATTTCCCGGAATTGCCTGCGAACTTCTTCCACTACCGCACCCGCGCTCTTGCCCACTGCCTTCATCGCGATGGAAGCAAAAAGGTAAGGCACAGCCGCTCCCAAAAGAAGACCAATAACTACATACGGATTCTGCAAATCAAAAACCATTGCCTTTCCAAGCGCGGCAAGATCGGCGGCATAGCCCGCGAACAAAACCAGCGCCGCCAGTCCGGCTGAAGCAATCGCGTAACCCTTAGTTACTGCCTTGGTAGTATTGCCAACCGCATCAAGAGCATCGGTAATTTCACGGATATTGTTCGGAGCGCCGCTCATTTCCGCGATACCGCCGGCATTGTCCGTAATCGGACCGAAAGAATCAATCGCCACAACTATTCCGGCGACCGAAAGCATGGAAACCGCGGCAAGCGCGATTCCGTAAAGACCGGCCAACCAAAAACTCGCCAATATCGCGGCTACAATTATAAGCACCGGAACAAAGGTAGATTCCATCCCGACGGAAAGGCCTAAAATAATATTAGTGCCGTGTCCGGAATTGGAAGCTTCAGCAATGGTTTTCACCGGCCGGTAATTTTTCGCTGTGTAATAATCCGTCACCACCACCATCAAAGCCGTCACCGCCAGTCCGATTAAAGAACTTAAATAAAAATTCCAATGGCCGTCGCCGAAATAAATCCGGGTTGCCGGATAAAATAAAACCGCGGAAGCAGCCAATGAACCGATCAATCCTTTATATAAAGCGCCCATGATTGTTCCTCCCTGGCCGACTTTCACAAAAAAAGTTCCAATAAGAGAAGCAATGATTGCCAGAGCGCCCAACACCATCGGAAAAATAACCAGCGGGCTGGAAACATTTTTATCAATCAAAAAACCCAAAAGCATTGCCGCCACCAGAGTAACGGCATAAGTTTCAAAAAGGTCGGCTGCCATTCCGGCGCAATCGCCGACATTATCGCCGACATTATCCGCCACCACGCCCGGATTGCGGACATCGTCTTCCGGAATTCCGGCTTCCACTTTGCCAACCAAATCTGTGCCTACATCCGCGGCTTTGGTAAAAATCCCTCCGCCAAGGCGGGCGAAAATTGAAATCAAACTCGCGCCAAATCCCAAGCCAATCAAGGCCTTAACATCTTGCGTAGCCAGATAAAAAGCGGCAATCGCTAATAATCCCAAAGAAACCACCAAAAATCCGGTAACCGCGCCGGCCTTAAACGCCAGCGACAAAGCCGCGTTCAATCCCTTCCCGGCCGCTTCCGCGGTTTTGGAATTAGAGCGCACCGCCACATTCATTCCAATATAACCGGCTAAAGCCGATGTCAAAGCGCCGACTAAAAATCCAACCGCTACTAAACCGCCCAAAAAATAATAAATCGCCGCCAATAAAACCGCGGCAACAATCGCAACACTTTTATATTGCCGATTCAAAAATGCGCTGGAGCCTTCCTGAATCGCGGCGGAAATTTCCACCATTTTCGCGTTCCCATTCGGCTGCTTTTTCAGCCAAAGCATTATGTAAACGCTATATATAATAGAAGCCGCGACTGAACCGAAAATTAAAATGTACATGAATATTTTTAATATTTAATTTTAATTACTTTGCGGCTTCGCGGCTTCTTCATCGCCAAAATCGCTTATGCCGTCGGAACTTTTTTCCGAAACGGCCGCGGCCACTCCGCCCTCCAATACTTCATCCGGTTTTGCTTCGGATCGGACATCAATTTTCCAGCTTGTCAATTTCGCCGCCAAACGGACATTTTGTCCGCCTTTGCCGATAGCCAGACTCAGCTGGTCATCCGGAACAAAAGCTTTTGCTTCCCGGCGCGGAGAAGTTTCCACGCGATTTACCTTTGCCGGCGACAAAGAATTGGCGATTAATTTTTCTGCGTCATCCGACCACTCAATAATATCAATTTTTTCCTGGCCAAGCTCGTTGCTGACCGCCATAACGCGGGTTCCCCGCTGGCCGACGCAAGAACCGACCGGGTCAATTCCTTCGGTTTTAGAAGCAACGGCAATTTTTGTCCGGCTGCCCGGTTCGCGGGCAATCGCTTTTATTTCCACCACGCCGTCATTGATTTCCGGAACTTCAATTTCAAAAAGCCGGCTGACGAATTTCGGGTGGGAACGGGAAAGAATAATTCCCGGAATCCTGGATTCCTCCTGAACCGTCAGAATATAAAATTTCATCCGATCGCCGATGCGGTAATGCTCGCCCGGAATGGATTCATTAAAAAACATTATTCCAACGGCGCGGCCCAAATCAATGAAAATATTTCCGCGGTCATACCGCTGGATAATGCCGCTGATTATTTCGCCTTCCTTATTTTTGAATTCGTCTAAAATAGAATTTCTTTCCGCTTCGCGGATTTCCTGAAGCATTCTTTGCTTGGCAGTCTGTGCCGCAATGCGGCCGAATTCTTCATGAGTTTCCAAAGGAGAAGTCAGTTCATCTCCCAATTGCGCGTCAGATTTTATTTCTTTCGCTTCTTTCAAAAAAATATGGCGAACGGAATTATACCGAGGAAGCAGCCCCTCTTCTTCCCGCGGCGTCTCGGATTGCCTGAATTCGCCCCCCTTCAAAGCGGCTTCTTCTTCGGTTTCCTCAACTATCCGCACCGTAGTTTCATCAACGACGGTTTTCACTTTCCAAAATTTCAGCGCGCCGGTTTTCTGGTCAAACTGGCAGCGCACCGCTTCCCCTCTTTCGCAATATTCTTTTTTGTATGCCGAAGCCAGCGCCATTTCCAGCGCCTCAAAAACTTTCTTAGTATCTACGCCTTTTTCCTGGGCAATCTGCTCAACTGCTTTTTTAAGTTCTTTTAAATTAAACATAAATTTTTATTAATTATATTTTCTTTTTATTAATGGAACCCTATACCTTTTAAAAAAGCCCGCTCGCAGGCGGACATTTCAATCAATATAACCAATATACACTATAAAATACAAAAAGTCAACCCCACACATGCCTAATATGAAAATGCCGCGATTTTCTCGCGGCATAAAAATTACACTTTTATTTTCTCCAAAATCCATTCAATAACCGGCTTAAAATTTTCAGTTACCGCCACTGCGCCCATTACTTCGGCAAGCTTTTGTTTTTGCGATTCGTCTTTGGCAATGCCAAAACGATTTTTTTTCAAATATCCGAGTTTCCCGTCGCCGTGCGGCGAATCGCCGACTGCCAGGATATTCCGATAAGACACTCCGTGCCGGTCGGCAAACCTCCTGGAATATTCTCCTTTATTGTCAGGATAAACCGCCGACTCCCGGCAAAAACCGAAAAGTTTGCCTTGGGAGTTAATCAGCAGGTCAGCCGCGTAAATCCTGTCCACCATTTTCAAAAGGCCATTTACTTTCAGCAACGTCTCAATGAACTCCGTCACGCCATAAGAGACAATAGCCACTGGAATACCTTTCTCCTGAAGCAAATGGAAACATTCTTTTACTCCGGGACGCACTTTTACATTCCGAAGGGCATAATTTATTTTCCGGAGCGTCAGGCCGTAATGCTTATAAATCTCAATAGTTTCCGCCATCCATTTTTCCTGGTCTTCCTTTCTAAAAAAACCGGCTCTGATGGCAGCAAAATATCTTTTGCGCATTTCTTCCGCTTTTTTGTGTCCCTCTGCTGAAATAACGCTGCCGTCAACCACATCACAAAGCGCCCCATAAGATTTTGAAATTAGTGTTCCGTCACAGTCAAAAACCGCGCACCATTTCCGGTTCATCAACCCTCCTTAGATTTTCAAACTGCTGTTTTGTATAAAAAATACACCCAAAAACCGCCTTAGTCAACTTTTCGGCATTATTGTTTTCTGACGGCCGCCCTGCCTGAATTTCTGACGGCAACTATTGCTCTGAATTTTTCTCTTTCCTCAAGTAACTCCGCTCACTACCCATCTGTCTAACGGCACCGGCGTCGTCCGTTTCCTGCGAGCGGACGCGCCTATATCTCGGCGCCAAAAACCTGAAAGCTTACGCT
>CAYHXS010000051.1:0-4202 GCA_964360665.1 uncultured Candidatus Saccharibacteria bacterium
TATATTTTATGGATGAAAATTCTCAAATGAAAGATGACCATGGCTGTTGTGATGGCAGCGCGCCGGTGGCGGATAAGCATGCCGGACATAAAACATCTGATTTCATAAAAAAATTCTGGATAAGCTTGATTTTGACTGTTCCGGTGGTTCTTTACTCTGATTTCCCGATTGATAAATTTTTTGGCCTTAAAGTGCCGTATTTTCCCGGAGTCCAATATATGACCTTGGCGTTGAGTTCATTTGTCTTCTTTTATTGCGGCTGGATTTTTACTCAAGGCGCTTACCGGGAATTAAAGGCGAAAATGCCGGGGATGATGACGCTTATCAGCATTGCTATCTGGTCTGCTTATCTATACAGCGTTCTGCAGATTTTTACCGATGGGACGCATACGCTTTTTTGGGAACTCACTACTTTAATTACCGTGATGCTTTTGGGCCATTGGATAGAAATGCAGGCGATAAAAAGCGCTCAGGGCGCGCTGAAAGAACTTTCCAAGCTTTTGCCTGACACGGCGGAAGTCATCCGCGGCGATAAAAATGAAGTTGTTCCGCTAGCGCAGCTCCGTGAGGGAGATTTGGTAATCGTCAGGCCGGGAGGAAAAGTACCGGCCGACGGCACGGTTACTGACGGGCAATCGGAAGTCAATGAATCGCTGATTTCCGGGGAATCGGCGCCTGTTCCGAAGAATGTCGGCAGTGAAGTTATCGCCGGATCAATCAACGGCGACGGGATGCTAAAAGTTAGAGTGACCAAAATCGGCGAACATACTTTTTTGGCGGGCGTGATGCGGCTGGTGAATGAAGCGCAAGCGTCAAAATCAAAATTGCAGATGCTTTCGGATCGGGCGGCTTTTTACCTGACTTTAATCGCGATTTTTTCCGGCGGCCTGACTTTTGCGCTGTGGATGTTCAGTGAAAAAGGATTTGATTTTGCTTTGGAAAGATTGGTGGCGGTTTTGGTGATTGCTTGCCCGCACGCTTTGGGATTGGCGGTTCCATTAGTGGCTTCCATTTCTACCACTTTGGCGGCGAAAAACGGTTTTCTCGTCCGGCAAAGAACGGCTCTGGAAGCGGCGAGAAATGTTAATATGGTGATTTTTGACAAGACCGGCACTTTGACCAAGGGCGAATTTGGAGTGGACCGGATTTGGCCTACTAATAATGAAGATGAGAGAGATGTGCTTAAAAAAGCCGCGTCTGTTGATTCGCACTCCGAGCATTTTATTTCCAAGGCGATTGTCAATAAAGCGTGGGAAAGCGGCATCGGATTTTACGAGGTGAGCGATTTTTCGCGCCTTAGCGGCAAAGGAGTGAGGGGTATCGTCAATGGCAAGGAAATTTATGCCGGCGGCCAGGCAATTTTGGAATTTTCCGGCGATTCTTTGTCTAAAGAAATTGAAGAAGATGTTAAGGCGGAAGCGAATAAAGGGAAAACGATAATTTATGTTTTGGAGGATAAAAAAATAATAGGAGCAATAGCGCTTTCCGATATTATCCGGGAGGAATCGCGGGTAGCGATTGACGAATTAAAACGGATGAGGATAAGAGTGGCGATGCTGACCGGGGATTCCGAAGAAGTGGCAAAGTGGGTGGCTGAAGAATTAAGAATTGATGATACTTTTGCGCGGGTTTTGCCGAAACAAAAGGCGGAAAAAGTGAAATATCTGCAAAGCAAGGGTTACAAAGTGGCTATGGTCGGAGACGGAATAAATGACGCTCCGGCTTTGACTCAGGCGGATTTGGGCATTGCCATTGGCGCCGGCACAAATGTGGCGATTGAATCAGCGGGAATAATTTTGGTGAAAAACGACCCTCGTGACATTCCGAAAATCATCAGATTATCCCGCCGCACTTACAATAAAATGATTCAGAATCTTTTTTGGGCGAGCGGCTATAACTTGGCGGCTTTGCCGCTGGCGGCCGGTATTCTTGCTTCGCGGGGGATTCTGCTTCCGCCGGCTTTTGCCGCGGTACTGATGTCTTTAAGCACTGTAATCGTGGCTTTTAACGCTTTACTTCTTAGAACTGCCGATTTGGATAAATAAAAATGCTGTTGTAAAATAAATTTATGGATATAAAAATTAAAAATTATCTGGGAATCGGGGGAGTGGTATTAATGGCGGCGTTTTCTTTGGCCGCGCTGTGGTATGTAAGGTCGTATTCACTGGTAATTGAACCGTCTTCTTTCAGAAGTTTTACGGTTAGCGGCGAAGGAAAAATAGTGGCTATTCCGGATGTGGCGGAGTTTTCTTTCAGCGTTTTGACACAGGGAGGGAAAGACCTTGGCGCTTTGCAATAAGATAGTAAAAACTGATGAAAGACACTTCTTGGGGAGGAGTGGCGGAATGGTATAACGAACTTCTTGAGGAAAAACCGGATAGTTATCAAACCGCGGTTATTTTACCCAATCTTTTACGCCTTTTGGATATTAAAAAGGGCGAGAAGGTTTTGGATCTGGCGTGCGGTCAGGGATTTTTTGCGCGGGAATTCGCGGGACAGGGGGCAAAAGTCGTTGGCGCGGACATTGCCAAAGAACTGATTGCGCTGGCGGAAAAAAACACGCCGAAAGATTTGAAGAAAAAAATATCGTATCTGGTTTCCGCGGCGGATAGGGTTAAGAATTTGGAAAACAGCAGTTTTGACAAGGCGGTAATTATTTTAGCTCTTCAAAATATGGAAAAAGTGAATGAGGTATTGCAAGAATGCGCGCGGGTTTTGAAACCGGAAGGAAAATTATTTTTGGTTTTAAATCATCCGGCATTCCGCGTTTTGAAAGAATCCGGCTGGGGATGGGATCCTTCGGCCCCTCGGGAATACTCGGGACATTCTGCCCCTCGGGAATACTCGGGACCTTCGACAGAGATCAGGGCTGGCGTGAAAGGGGTGCAATACCGGAGAATAGATAAGTATCTTTCTGAATCAGCGGTAAAAATACAGATGCACCCCGGTGAAAATCCGGAAGAAAAAACGATTTCTTTCCACCGGCCGCTGCAATTTTATTTTAAAGCATTGAATAAGGCCGGTTTTTGCGTCAATAAATTGGAGGAATGGAATTCCAATAAAAAAAGCGGACCCGGACCGCGCGCTGAAGCGGAAAATCGCGCCCGGAAAGAAATTCCTTTGTTCCTTTGTCTGGAAGCGGCAAGACGTTAAGTTTATGAAAAAAAAGGATTTACTGGTTTTAATTTTAATTATTTCCGCGATTTTGAGATTGGCGTTTCTTTCCCGCGGCGATACGGTCAATGACGAGGTGTTCATGTCGTTCCGCGGGTTGGGAATGATTGATTTTGACGAAGCTGCGGCGCAGACAACGCCGCTGGAATGGTGGGATGAATATACCCCTTGGTGGGCGAATTTGTCATTCCATGACCACCCGATTCTGGTGCCGGCGACGCAGAATGTTTTTATGCGCGCATTCGGCGAGAATAATTTTGCCTTTCGTCTGCCGTCGGCGCTTTTGGGAACGGCCTCGGTTTATCTGATTTATTTAATCGGCGCTTATTTGTATTCTGTGAACGTAGGCTTGATTTCCGCCGCGTTTTTGGGCGTTACCCTGAATAATGTTTATATTTCCCGCACCGGAATGCAGGAACCTTACGTAATATTTTTCCTGCTTTTAGGTCTTTATTTGTTTTTACGCGCGTTAAAAGAAGAAAAATTTTGGCCATGGGTTGGCGTTGCCGCAGGATTGGGAGCGGAAGCAAAATATAATTCTTTGATTATTATTCCGATTATTTTCAGTTATCTGGTTTTTTTCCGCAGAGATTGTTTTTTTAGGAAAAAATTCTGGCTGGCGGTTTTTACTTTCTTTTTAATTTTCAGCCCGACAATTATATATAATATCGGCCTTTATTCAAAAACCGGGCATTTTGATTTTCAGTTTTCCTATATTTTCGGACAGCATCCGGAGGTTTGGAAAACCGCGCCTGGAAAGGAAATCGGCAGTTTGGCGCAGAGAATCCAGAATTTTATCCCGCGGCTGGCCGCGACTAATTCCTGGCTGTTTCTTTTGCTGGCTGGATTGGCGCTGGCCGGAATTTTTAGGCAATTATTTGACAAGCCAAAAGAAATTTTCGTTAAGCACGGGTTTTGGCTGATTTTTTTGGTGTTTTTGCTGTCCTTGGTCCTATTAATAGGACCGTCGTACAGGTTTTTGACTATGCTGGCGCCGTTTTTGGCCTTGGGCATTGGCGTATTTTTTG
>CAYHXS010000052.1:0-4041 GCA_964360665.1 uncultured Candidatus Saccharibacteria bacterium
AAAATGTTCGTCTGCGGGCCGACTATTTACGATTATCCGCACATCGGCAATGCCCGCACCTTCATGGCCTTTGACATCATTGCCCGCTATCTCCGGAGCAAAAAGATTAAACTTTTCTATCTGCAGAACATCACCGATATAGACGATAAAATCATTGACCGCGCCAACAAAGAAAAAACCAGCTGGAAAAAAATCGCCGGGCGCTATGAAAAGATTTTTTATGAAAATCTCCGGGCGCTTAACATAACTTCAGTAAATGAATACGCCAAAGCCACCGATTATATTCCCCAGATAATAAAACAGGTCAAAACCCTCATTAAAAAGGGCAATGCTTATAAAATAGAAGGTGACGGCTGGTATTTCAACCTTAAAACTTTTCCGGATTATGGAAAGCTCTCCCGCCGCACCGCCGAACAAGCCGGCGACGCCGTGAGCCGGATTGATTCCGGAAGCAAAAAGAAAAATCCCGGAGACTTCTGCCTGTGGAAATTTTCCAAAGAAAATGAGCCAAGCTGGGACAGCGAAATCGGCAAAGGACGACCAGGTTGGCACATTGAAGACACTGCCATTTCCGAACATTTTTTCGGAACGCAATATGACATTCACGGCGGAGCCGCTGATTTGAAATTCCCGCACCACGAAGCGGAAATCGCCCAGCAGGAATCCGCCTCCGGAAAAAAACCTTTCGTGGAAATCTGGATGCATGCCGGTTTTCTGGACATTAACGGCCAAAAAATGTCCAAAAGCCTCGGAAATTTTATAACCATCTCGGACTTCCTGAAACAGCATCCCAGAGACGCCTTCCGCATGCTCACTGCCAGCCACCACTATTCCTCGCCGATGAACTACACCGAAGAAACCGCCAAAACAGCCGAAAAAAATCTCCGGGAAATAAAAGAGTTTCTCGCCAGATTGGAATTGATTGAAACTAAAAAATCTTCCGCTAAACTTCCGGTTAAAGAATTGAAAAAGAAATTCTACTCGGCCATGGACGACGATTTCAATTCTCCCAAAGCCTTGGGAGCGGTTTTTGAATTCATGAACGAAGCGAACAAAAAAATCTGGGAAACAGGCAAAAGACAGGCCGCGGAAGCCGGCACGCTGATAAAAACCGCCTTAAAATCGCTCGGCTTTGAGGATTTAGAGCTCAAAATACCGGCTGAAATAACCGCTAAAGCCAGAAAGCGCGAGTTATTCAGAAACAATAAACAGTTTATTCAGGCGGACGCCTTGCGCAAAGAAATAGAAGCGTTAGGATACTCTATAGAGGATACGCCGGCAGGACCGCTGGTTCTCAAAAAATAAATTTTTCAATATGTCTAACGCCTTAAAATTGCCGCCACAAAACGTGGAGGCCGAACAATCGGCCCTCGGAGCTTTGATGCTGGACAAACAATCAATTATTAATGTCGCGGATATTTTATTGCCGGAAGATTTTTATAAACCGGCTCATTCCAAAATTTACGAAGTAATTCTGAATCTCTACGAAAAACAACAGCCGATTGATATTTTAAGCGTAACCGAAAAATTAAAAGGCGCCGGCGCCTTGAAAGAAATCGGCGGAACTTCTTATTTAACCCAGCTCGTGGAAGCCGTTCCCTCTTCCGCCCACGTGGACCATTACGCCAAAATCGTCAAAGAAAAAAGAATTTTGCGCGACCTGATTAAAACTTCCGCGGAAATGAGCGAGAACGCTTTTTCGCCAAATGACGATTTGGAAACTATTCTGGATTCCATTGAACAAAAAGTTTTCGCTATTTCCCAACGTTCTTACACCCAGAAATTCGCCGCTATCAAAGAAGAACTGAAAGGCGCTTATGAAAGAATTGAGAAATTGCACAGCGGCGAAAATATCCTGCGCGGAGTGCCTACCGGTTTTCCGGGAATAGATAGTCTGCTTTCGGGATTCCAAAAATCCGACCTCATTATCATCGGCGCGCGGCCATCACTCGGAAAAACTTCTCTGGCGCTGGATATTGCCAGGCATGTCGGAGTAAAAGAAAAAATGCCCGTCGGCATATTTTCCCTGGAAATGTCCCGAGAACAAGTTATTGACCGTTTGATCGCCGCCGAAGCGCAAGTGCCGATGTGGGAATTAAGAACCGGCCGACTTAAAAAAGACGAAGATTTTGAATTAATCCAGCACGCCCTTGATACTCTTTCCGAAGCGCCGATTTTTATTGACGACACCGCTTCGCCGACCATACTGCAGATGCGTTCCATGGCGCGCCGCCTGCAAGCCGAACACGGATTAAGCCTGATCATTGTAGATTATCTCCAGTTGATGCAACCGCGCGGCAATACCGACAACATTGTCCAGCAAGTCACGGAATTTTCCCGCGGGCTGAAGTCCATGGCGCGCGAACTTAATGTTCCGGTGCTGGCGCTTTCCCAGCTTTCCCGCGAAGTAGACAAACGGGATAACAAACGGCCGCGGCTTTCCGACCTCCGCGAATCCGGCTCCATTGAACAAGACGCCGACGTCGTGATGTTTATTTACCGCAAAGACCGAATCAATCCAGCCGTGGAAGAAGAAAATATCACGGATATTATGATAGAAAAGCACCGTAACGGGCCGACCGGCATTGTCCAATTGAAATTTGACGCGCAAAAAACCAGCTTCCGCTCAATAGACAAATACCACGGCGACCAGGCATAATTTTTAACATGCTTCCCGAACCAATTAAAAAATTCGCAGATGTTTTTTCCAAACTTCCCTCCATCGGCCCCCGCCAGGCAACGCGGCTGGCTTTTTACATTTCCAATCTGGGCAAGGGAAAAATAAATGAAATTTCCCAGGCAATCGCCAGCCTTGCCGACCTTACCCCTTGCTCACGCTGTTTCCGGACGTTTGCCCCGCCAACGGCGGGACATCTCGGCGCGGGAGAACTTTGTTCCATCTGCAGCGATCCGATGCGGACAAAAGGGCTCGTCGCAATTGTGGAAAAAGAAACGGATATTTTATCATTGGAAAAAACCAAAAAAATCAATGGTTGGTATCTGCTTTTGGGTGAACTCCATAAAACCGGTGAACTGGAGCCGGAACAGAAATTGCGGCTCGCCAGCCTTAAAAGTTTCCTTAAAAAAGAGAAAGCCGAGGAAATCATCCTCGCAATCAATCCGACTGTCTACGGCGACTTAAACGCTTCCTTTCTTAAGAAGGAACTGGAAGAATATGCCAAAAAAATAACCCGTCTCGGCCGCGGCATCCCAACCGGCGGAGAGATTGAATTTGCTGATGAAGAAACGCTTGGGAGCGCACTTGACAAAAGAAGTTAAAAAACACCCGCTAACTGACGGGTGTTTTTATTTTATTGATACAATTTCCAATTCCGTATAATGCTGGCGATGGCCCTTCTTTTTCTTATAGCGGGTCTTGGAATGATATTTGAAAACAATTTTTTTGTCATGCCGGCCCTGGCTTAAAACTTTCGTTTCCACTTTCGCGCCCTCAACATAAGGAACGCCGACTTTCACATCCTCGCCATCGGCAACCAAAAGCACTTTATCAAAAGTTAAAGCCGCGCCCTGTTCGACTTCCAATTTTTCCACTTTTAACTTTTGTCCGGCGGAAACTTTATATTGTTTTCCTCCGGTTTCTATTACCGCGAATTTCATAAGGTTAGTTGACATTGATAATAACATTGACCGCGAGCAAAATCAATACCATAAAAACCAGCGTTCCCGATGCCAAAACATAAGACAAAAACCGTTCCTTAAAATAAAACTCGTTGGCAAGAAAAAGATTGATCAGCCAAATAATGGCGGCGGTTATCAGAATATCAGCCACGTCTCCCCTGTTGCCAAAAAAATCCGCCCCTTTATAACTGTCAAAATGAATCACCAGAAGATTTTGGTTATCCAAAATGCCAACATAGGCCAGTGAAAAAACAATAACCCAAACTATGGCCGAAACGGTGAAAATCGGAGTAAGATATTTATTCTTGAAAATAATCGGAACTGCCATGTAGCCCTAACGGGAATCGAACCCGTGTTTTGGCCTTGAGAAGGCCACGTCCTAGGCCACTAGACGATAGGGCC
>CAYHXS010000053.1:0-3972 GCA_964360665.1 uncultured Candidatus Saccharibacteria bacterium
AAAATAATCAAAAAAGGAAAGGGCAAAGACTCCCAAGGTCTGCCGACTCTATCCCTAAGATCTGTTTTAACGATCTTTGAGATAGTAATATGGCAACATGGGGGTCTTTTCTTTTTCCCGGCTTCTTGGAGAGATGCATGAACTCCAATTATCCAAGGGAGAGAGAAAGAAATCTGCGCTCGAAGATGCTTCTGCAAATAAAAGAAGATGTTACTCTGGTTATTTTTCCACCAAATGAAATAGATACTCCAGTCAAAGTCAGTCTTAAAAAGGGCCTTAGAGTAACCCTTTGGAATGAAGAACTGTCTATCTGCGCAACCGCGGAACAACTCGCCTTTGGACCGAACGTAAAGATTGAAGAGACTAAAGGCGTGGATATGGAAGAACGGTGGATCGGCAAGGTGTTTACCGTGCCGGCGCAATTCCTTTGCGTCCATCCCCAAGAACTCCCGTAAAATACGGGATAAACCCCGATATCAGTATGATACTCGGGGTTTTCTTTTTGTTGTATTTTAGATATAATTTAAAGAACACTACCATGCTCGATATAAATAAAATCCGCAATAATCCGAAAGAAATAAAAGCCGGCATAAAAGCCAAAAATACCGACCCCGCATTAGTGGATAAGTTTTTGGAATTGGACGAAAAATGGCGCGCTTTAACCAAAAAATCTGACGATGCGCGCGCGGAACAAAAAAAACTCGGTGAAGCGAAAAAAGTGGAGGAAGCGAAAAAACTGAAAGAGGAATTGAAAAAAATGGAGTCGGAATTGGCTGAATTAGAAAAATCAAAAGAACTGATTCACATAAAATTGCCAAATCTTCCGTTTCCGGAAGTGCCGATTGGAAAAGATGAATCGGGAAATATAGAAATAAGGAAATGGGGGGAAATCCCTAAATTTGATTTCAGGCCAAAAGACCATCTGGAGCTTGGCGAAAGCCTTGATATTATTGACGTTAAAAAGGCCAGCGAGGTTTCAGGAACGAGATTTAACTATTTGAAAGGCGCGGCCGCGCAGCTGGAATTCGCCATAGTCCAATTTGTTTTTTCAACACTTACCAACCAGAAAATTATCGCAAAAATAGCAAAAAAAATTGGGGAGGATTTCCCGAATAAAACTTTTGTCCCGGTTATTCCTCCAGTAATGATAAAACCCGAAATTTTCAAAAGAATGGCCAGGCTTGACCCCGGTCAGGAAGAAGAAAGGTTTTTTTTGCCCAAAGATAATTTATATCTGATAGGAAGCGCCGAACACACGCTGGGACCTCTCCATATAGATGAAATTCTTGAAGAAAAAAACCTGCCGTTGCGATATATCGGATTTTCAACCGCATTTAGGCGTGAAGCAGGAAGTTACGGTAAGGACACCAAAGGAATTTTGAGAGTCCATCAATTTGATAAGTTAGAAATAGAATCTTTCACAACCTCCGAAATATCCACAAAAGAACAAGATTTCATAATATCAATCCAGGAATATTTAATGCAAAAATTAAATTTGCCTTACCGCGTAATGAATATTTGCACTGGAGATATGGGAGGTCCGGACGCCAGACAAATAGACATTGAAACCTGGATGCCGGGACAAAATAAATACCGGGAAACCCATACTTCCGATTTAATGACTGATTATCAGTCACGAAGGCTAAATACAAAGGTCCGCAAAACTAACGGGAAACTGGAATTGGTTCACATGAATGACGCCACGGCTTTTGCCATTGGCCGCATAATTATCGCGATTATGGAAAATTACCAGACCAAAACCGGAACGATTAAAATCCCGAAAGTTCTACAGCCGTATTTAAGCATTGACGAAATAAAATAAACAATGCCGAAATTAAAAACTTGGGTAGAAATAAAACAAAAAGCCGTTGAAAATAATATCCGGCAGATAAAATCCTTATTAAAGCCGAAAACCAAGCTTTGGGCGGTAGTAAAATCAAATGCCTACGGCCACGGCCTTATTAATTTTTCTCTTATTGCCCAGCAATCCGGCGCGGACGGATTTTGCGTGGACAGCGTTCCAGAAGGCTTAAAATTAAGGAAAGCAGTAATCAAAAAACCGATTTTAGTTCTGGGGCCGACACTTTTCCGCGATTTAATGGAAGAAGCCCGGAAAAATAATCTGGCAATCACTATTTCCAATTTTGAAAACCTGCCAAATCTTTTGAAAATAAAAAATAAACCGCAATTCCATATAAAAATAGATTCCGGAATGCACAGGCAGGGGTTTTATCCGTCTGAAATTCCTAAACTGATTAAAACAATAAAAGCTAAAAAACTTTCCGGACAATTGGAAGGAATTTACACACATTTTGCTTCGGCAAAAGACCTGAATTACCCGACTTACACAGATTTGCAATTCGCCAATTTTGGAAAAGCGATTTCCTTGTTTAAAAGAGCGGGATTTGCCAATTTAACTTGCCACGCCGCGGCAACCGGAGGAACTTTGATAAATCAAAAATACCATTTGGACGCCGTCAGAACAGGAATCGGCCTTTACGGGCTTTGGCCATCAAAAGAACTGGAACTGCAGGTTAAAAATCTCCGTTTGCAGCCGGTTCTTTCCTGGCATTCTCTAATAAGTGAAATCAAAACTTTGAAAAAAGGTGATTTTATCGGCTACGACTTAATAGAAAGAACTCCGGAGAATACCAGAATGGCAATTATTCCCATCGGCTATTGGCATGGCTTTCCTCGATCCCTTTCCGGCATAGGCGAGGTCTTGATTAACGGAAAACGGGCAAAAATTTTGGGGCGAGTTTCCATGGACATTATCGCGGTTGATATTAAAAATAATCCGTGCAAAACAGGAGACAAAGCGACTTTTATCGGTTCGCAAAAAAGCGACAGGCTGTTAGCGTTTGACGTGGCATTAAAATCCGGAACAACCCATTACGAATTCCTGACAAGAATCAATCCTTTAATTGAAAGGATAACCGTTTAATGCCTTCCGTCTTCAATCAACAAAATTATCGCCAAAAAAGGCGGTTTCGCATCAAATTATACGCCTACTCGGCGATAATTGTTTTAATCGCCATTTTTATTTTTTATCTTATCGCTTATTCGCCAATTTTTCAAATAAGAGAATTTAAAATTGCCGGCAACCGGCAAATATCCGGGGATAAAGTAATGGAAATTCTGGAATCACCGATTTTATCAAACAAAGTTTATCTGTTTTTAGGTCTGAAAAATCTATTATCTTGGAATAAAAAAGAGATTGATTTTTCAAAAACATCATTAAAAAAGGCAGAAGTTAAACGGGATTGGCTCAAACAAACTTTGAATATAACGGTGGAAGAACGCGAACGGCTGGCAATCTGGTGCGGAAACAATAATCAATGCCATTGGATTGATGAAAACGGATTGCTTTTTGACGAAGCGCCGGAAACGGAGGGGTCAATGCTTTTAACCGTCTATGCCGATAAAGCGCTTATTGAAGGAACTAAAATCAGCGAAGAAAGATTTATTAAAAACGTGGTTGCGGTGCTGAAAAATATTCCTTCGCTAAATCTTCCGGTCAAAAAAATAATTTTTGACGGCCATTTGCAGGAACTGCGGGCGGAAACTTATTCCGGACCGAATATTTTTTTTAGCATAAGATTTAATCCCGAATTGAATATCGGTTCACTTCAAAAATTGGAAGAAAAAACCAATGTCCAAAATCTCAGATATATTGACTTAAGAGTGGAAAACCGGCTGTACTATAAATTATAGAGTATAGAGGCTCCGCCTATTTTCCTAACGGCACCGGAGTCCGCTTGCTCCTGCGGCAAACGGCTCCTATATCTCGGCGCCAAAAACCTATAAGCTAAAGCTGCGGTACCCAGCTTTTGGCGCCTCCGAAATTGCCGCACGAAAAACAGGCAGACCCTCTTTATGAAAGCGAAGCTTGTCTCTTGTGCGGAAACTGTCGGAGTTTCAGCGGCTTGGTCATCTTGCGTAACAAGATGCCGCTGAAACGAGACGTAGCGG
>CAYHXS010000054.1:0-3945 GCA_964360665.1 uncultured Candidatus Saccharibacteria bacterium
TAATTATCTTGAATTGAGTTTTTTTAAAAAATCTTCCGGAGTTGGATAGATTTTTTGAAAATTTTCAAGAAATTGTTCAGGCGACGTATCATCTCCTAATCCAGGATCCATAATACGGGATACATCTCCAGGATCCATAATGCGGTATACATCAGTGCGAAAACCAACTCCACCGGCGGCTGGACAATTGAATACTGTCCAAGTTCCAAGGCCAAACCATTTTTTGTCTATTGGGAAAAAGCGCTCCACTCCTTTGGGATCAAAAAAGGTTGGATACCACCAGTCTCCAGGACTGCAATGAATGCCATATTCTGCCTTAGCTGTTGTTTTCATTTTTCATCTCCTTTAGGGGAACTAAATATAATATATCAGAATAAAGCGCTATTGTCAAGATAATAAACTAATGTTATACTATATTCAGTAACTCAGATGATAGCTTGGCCCCAGTTTTACTCGTAATATCCGACGTATATATATAGTTTTATAACAGTAACGATTGAATTTTCTTTAGTGATGTTGTGGGTAAAACTGGGGTCGAGAGGAAAGTCCGGACACTCTTTTTCGCCGTAAGGCGAATCAAAAAAAGTAGCGGATAACATCCGTCAGTAGCAATACAGAGGTGCGAGCAGTGACGTTCTGTCTTGAAAAGGACAGAAAAGCCTAATCTCAACGTAATCGGCTTAATCCAGTTATAGAGATAAAAAAACTGGGGTGAAACGGCTAAATCCTTACCGAGTGCAAGGCTGTGCCACAACGAAAGTTGTGGAATGCCGCAAAGATCTTTGGAGCAATTCAAGGGCAAGATAAATTATCATCTCAGCCTAATCCCGCTTCGCGGGACGGCTACGACAGAATCCGGCTTACAAGTTACCGGCAAAAACCGCCTTCAGGCGGTTTTTGTTTTTTTTAATCTATCTATGAAATCCCAAATCAGCGGGATTATCGTCGCCGGAAACGCGGAGTATTTCCCCGCCGCTTTTTTCAAACCTCCGGCGCGATACGGAAACTTCGCCAATTAAATCAATAGTTTTTTTATTCAGCTTATCTTTTTTAAAAAATCCCCTTGACCAGAAATCCACAACAAGCTTGCTGTCTCCAAAAACTCTTTTAATTTTACTTTTCAACGCTAATTGTAAGGCATAATTGCAGGCCAGAAGTTCGCCATAATTATTTGTTACGCCACTTACCAAATGTTTATGATATTTATTGAGTTTTTTCTTCGGCAAAATTTTATCCAGCAAATCCTTGCCGTTTTCATCCGTAACGCTGATTTCCACCCCCTTGCCGCGTCCGGTGCCAGCGTCAAAATAAATCCCCGGCTTTAATTCCGCTGAAATCCTTTTTTTATACTCCGCTCCGGCCGCCAGCCATTTTTCCGCTTCTTCTTTTATCTTAAAACTCTGAAATCTGGCGTCTCTGACGCCTTTTACTTTTTTTTCGCACTCTGCCCAATTTTCACAAATCCCCTGCTCGCCGCCCTGGCCGGGCAGGCCAAGTAAAAAATACGCATAAAATTTTTTTGACGGCATTTTTTTAATTTACCACTTAGGATTTTTTATTTTGAGCGACTGCCAGGGCAGTTTGGCGTTTCCAGACAATTTAAATCCAGCCGCGCCAACATGTCCTCCTCCACCAAATTTTTGCGCTATCTTAGACACGTCTACGCCTCCATCGGATCTCAATGATACTTTAATATAACCGTTCCGTTTGCTCCAAATAATAGACATTGGCGGCAATTTTTTATATAAATATTCTCCAAGTTGGGAATCAAAAGCCGGAGAATTAATCGCGTAAGTTTTATGGCCAAAAAATTTTACTATTTCAGCGTTACATTCCGCCGTATCCCTAACTAATTTATTTTCGTAACGAAGCAGCGCTGTTCCAGTTTTAATAATAATTTTGCGTTTTTTAGTATTGTTAAAATCAGCTGCAATTTTATTCCAGATTTTAAAATTAAAAGGTAGGGTTCTAATATAAGTTCTAACTTCTTTTGTATCGCGTAGTCTGAATTTAAATAAATCAGAATCTTCAACATATAATAATAATTTCGGAATTATCTTTTTAGGATGAAAATATTTCCAGGCAAGCGTTGAACCGGAATGATTTAGCGCATAAAGAGGCTGTTCAGTTGCGCGTGTTTCCGTTTCCGCGGACTTATGGTGGTCAATCGCGGTTACTCTTTTATTTACTTTCATCAGCCGTTTTACAATTGGCAAAGGATAAGTAAAATCAATCATATAAATTTCCTTATTTTTTAATCCTTTTGGCGGCGGCTCTTGATGCTGTACGGCAATGTAATCAGCTTTAGCGCCAAATTTTTTCCAGGCCGACCAAGCGCTTCCGAAACCATCATCACAATCCGCGTGATATAAAATAACAATATTTTTTTTAATCATAATTTTTTTAACGCTTCTATCCCGGGCAATTTTTTCCCGGCCAGAAATTCCAGCATGGCGCCGCCGCCCGTGGAAATAAAATCAATTTTTCCGTCCAATTTCATTTTTTTAAGAAACATCACCGTCTCGCCTCCGCCGACTACTTTGTAAGCCTTTTTATTGGCAACTACGCTTTTGGCGATTTCCCGCGTTCCATTTTCAAATTCTTTTTTTTCTATATCGCCTACCGGACCGTTCAAGATTATCGTGGCAGCGTCTTTTATGTATTCTTTAAACAAAACAATGCTCTTGGGTCCGATATCCTTAATATCTCCGTTTTCCTTTTTAAAATCAACTGGAAAAATCAGCTTAGGAACCCGCAAATTCAAAGTTTTTTTGTCCAATGCTCCGCCAACCAGAAACACGGACGCCTGCCGCCGCAGATTATGAAAAACCGACAGTTTTCCGGAAATTTTCAATCCGCCAATAATCACTACCAAGGGTTTTTTCGGATTTTTCATAACTTGCGATAAAACCGCGATTTCCTTTTCCATTTCCAGTCCGGCATAACCGTCAATAAATCTGGTTATTGCCGCGACTGAAGCATTTGCGCGATGCGATACCGCGAAAGCGTCATTAACATAAATATCCCCCAAAGAAGCCAAAGTTCTGGCAAAACTCCTGTCATTCGCTTCTTCTTCTTTCAAAAAACGCAGATTTTCCAAAAGAAAAACCGTTCCCGGCAAAGAATTGCAAACGGCTTTTTCTATCCTTAAAACATCAAAATGCCTTACGAAAATAACCTCTTTTTTCAAAAGCCTGCTTAAAATTCTGCTTTGCGGTTCCAGACTAAATTGCTTTTCTCTGCCTTCCGGACGCCCCCTATGGCTAAGAATAACCACGGCCCGGCATTTTGCCGCCAAAAATTTCACGGTCGGCAAACTTGCCTCCATCCGCCAATTATCTTCAGTGTTAAAATCAAGGCGCAAAAGACAAACTTTATTTTTAAGATTCTCTTTTCCCAAACTTCTTAAATGCCGCATACCCTATTATTTTATAACAAAATCTGAATAGATAAAAATTGATGGTTTATTAAAAGAAAAGACCCCGCAGAGCGAGGTCTATTCAAAGGGACTTCTTGTCTTTTTTTGTGAACGGAGATCTAACCGTTATAGCTCGGGAATTTTTTGTTTATCCCTGCTCTCGTGAACCAACCAACCGGCTGATTCACTTAATTTAAGTATAACAGAAATCTATTTTTACAAAAATCAAAAATGTTAATAACTTTGAGGCCCCGCCTGTCTTCCTGACGGCACCGGCGTCGTCCGCTTCCTGCGAGCGGACGCGCCTATATCTCGGCGCCAAAAACCTATAAGCTTACGCTGCGGTACCCAGCTTTTGGCGCCTCCGAAATTGCCGCACGGAAGACAGGCAGATCCTCTTTATGAAGGTGAAGCTTGTCTCTTCTGCGGAAACTGTCGGAGTTTCAGCGGCTTGGTCATCCGTCAGCTGACGGATGCCGCTGAAACGAGACGTAGCGGTGCTTGCGAGCCGCCGGAGCGTAGACCCT
>CAYHXS010000055.1:0-3873 GCA_964360665.1 uncultured Candidatus Saccharibacteria bacterium
CTTCTGTCTCAACCGGAACTGTTCCGGCTTCCCTTTTGTCTTCTGGCGACCTCACTGTTGGTAAGAAAGGAGTCGCAGTTATGGATTTGCAGAAATTCTTGAACGCTAATGGCGCGCAAATTACTGCTATTGGCGCGGGCTCTCCCGGCAATGAAACCGAATTTTTCGGTTCCTTGACCAAGTTGGCTCTTGCTAAATGGCAAGAAGCAAACGGAATTTCTCCGGCTGCCGGATATTTCGGAGTTATGACTCGTAAAAAATTAACCGCGATGGGCAAGGTTGCTGAACAGCCGACAGTTACGCCTCCGGAGGCGGTTGTTTCGGTTCCTGAAACTGTTGTCGCGACAACAACTCCAGCGCCAGTCGTGTCCTTGCCCAATCCGTTCCAAAGCACTTTGGTGTTTGAAACTACTTATCCCAGCGGCACTTTAAATTCCAATTCCGGGGATAAAATTTTAACCGAATTTAAATTGAAAGCAACGGAAAAAATCGCGGTCAGCAAAATCCGTTTTACAAGCGTTGGAACGGTTCAGGATAATAAACTGATAAATCTCAGATTGTTCAATTCCCAGACAAATGAAGTATTGGCAACGGTTGATGACCCCGTAGACAGGATTATTGATTTTAAAATGACTCCGGATTCCTCAAAAACCGATAAAGGGCTGATGGTTTCCGGAAAAACTTATTATGTCATGGCGATGCTTATTACTTTGAATGTTGGGGATGTAAAGCCGCATATTAAATTGGACATTGCTTCTGTTTCTGATATTTCCGCTTTTGATTATGACGATTTGACCAGGGTGGCGGATATCTCCAAAACTAACGTTTTTCCGATAGAGGGTCCCAAGATCACTTCCCGTTAGATGAACCGGTATTTTTCAGCCAGGAATCTGCTTTTTGCGATTATCATAATCGCTTTTTTGTTCAGGATTTGGAATATCGGCAATATTGATTTTCTTGGCGATGAGGCGGCGGATTCTTTCCGGGCCATCGGTTATATTGATTATCTTGGGACTAATTTCCAGACCCAGCCGATTGACTGGTATAAAGACCGGCCCCTGCCGTTTTGGACGAAACTTTCTTTCCATGATTTTCCGCCGCTGGCAATGATTATTGAAAATTTATTTTTCCGGATTTTCGGGGATTCAATTCTGGCCGCTAAATTGCCGGCGATAGTTCTGGGGACATTCGCCGTTTATCTGATTTATTTGATTGTCAGAAAATTGTTTCGCGAGGAAAATCTGGCTTTATGGGCCGCTTTTCTTTTTGCCGTGGAAAGTTCAATGGTCTGGGTTTTTCAGAGGAGTTTTTTGGAGCCCTTTGTCGTGTTTTTTCTGTTATTAAGCGTCTATTGTTTTTTGCTGTTTTTGGAAAACCGCAAAAAGTGGTGGCTGTTTGGCGCAAGTTTGGGTTTACTGGCTCTGACCAAGTATACGGGGATATTCATAGCCCCGGTTTATTTTTTATGGCTTCTGGCCTTTAAAAGGGAATTATTTAAAAAATGGCAGTTGTACGCTTCTTTGTTATTGGCTGTTTTCGTTTTCAGCCCGGTGATTGTTTATAATTTTTATCTTTATAAAACAACCGGCCATTTTGACCTTCAAATTGCTTATTTTTTGGGACAGGAAACTCCGGAGTGGACCGGTTTAGTCGGGAAAACTCAGGCCCCGTTTTCGGATATCGGTAAAAATATATTTTACCTGTACAGCCCTTTATTTTTAATTGTTGCTTTCGCGGGATTGCTGCTAGGGATAGGCAGAATCAGGAAAAATAAATCGGTTATGCCGGCGGAACTGTTTTTTATCCTTTATTTATTTTTTGCGGCTCTGCTTTTGGCGAAAATCGGATCGGCCCATCGTTTTTTGTCCTTGCTGGGTCCGGCGCTGATGGTTTTTGCGGCATTAGTTTTGTGGTGGGCGTGGAATAAAAAAAATATCTTTTTGCGTTTGTTAGTGGCGGTATTTTTGATATTTGAGATTGGTTTTTCAATCCAAAAAAATATGATTGAAGCATCGGATTATGGCATCGCGAAATTGGACCATTATTTTGAGGAAGAATTTAAGGGCGGGGAATCGGCCATAATTCCGGAGTCTGATAACCGGCATTTGAATGATGTTATTTATAAATTCGCCGGTTGGAAATCCAAAACCGCGCCCAGAGATTTTAATTTGATTGTCTATAATGATAATTTGGCGCTGCCGACGATTCAATGGATTTTTTTCCGGCGTTTCTTTTATCATAATATTCCAACGCTTTTTGTGGAGAATTTTTCCAAAGCCATCGGCGCGCAAGGGGAGGAATATTTTAAGCCATTTACCATTTATTTCGTGCAAAGCACGGAAAATACCTTGCTGAATGATTTTAAGCGGAATAAAACCGTTGGCTTTGATTTTGAAAAATTGCTTCAAGATAAGGGTTTTT
This sequence comes from uncultured Candidatus Saccharibacteria bacterium, assembly GCA_964360665.1. Lineage (GTDB taxonomy): Bacteria > Patescibacteriota > Minisyncoccia > UBA6257 > 02-FULL-45-10c > REEB48. The sequence goes on from CAYHXS010000055.1 coordinate 2,422, forward strand.
CAGTCACCAAAACGATATACGGGCATGATAATCTACCAATGTTTAGAATCTATCTCATTAATAATTTCTAACGCGATACTGGCCAATTTTGGTTAGGACAAGGCGCGAGGAGGAAATCGCAGCTATAGCTGCCTTTCCGACAAGCGACGCAGTCATAGACAAAATTGGCTGTATCCCTTCGGGTTGTTGCTAAAATGAATTAGCTCTATGTCGTTCCTCCTCAACGTGGTCATCACCACAGTTTCGTCGTCACTTCTTGAGCTAATTCATTTTAGCTAACAACGCGTTTGAAAGCTATTATTGAGATAGATTCTAGATTTACAAATTTTCAATTTGATGATAAAATCAATCAATATGAAAAAAGCATTGGTTATTTTTACGGTTTTAATTTTGATTGGCGCCGGCCTTCGGCTTGTTTGGAATAAATTTCAGCTCGGCGCCGCGGCGCCGGTCGTTCAGACTCTGATGAGTCTTCAGACTCGAAGAGCAGTAGATTTAACGGCGGATACGGATAATAAGGAGGCGGTTGCGGATAAAGAAGAAGATGCTTTAAAGAACCGGGCCTTGGTAATTGTTTCCCGGCCGATTGTTGTCCGGGCGGCATTATCTGATTCAATTAAGAATCAGGCTGTTGAAAAAATAAAAAATGCCGGCGAAATGATAAAAAAGGATTATACTTTTATTGAAGCCTGGCTGGATTTCGGCGCTTACAGAAAACTTATCGGCGATTATGACGGGGCAATTGAAGCTTGGATTTTTTTGACTGTTATTCGCCCGAAAGACCCGGTTGCTTTTAATAATCTTGGCGGTATTTACGCTTTTTATCTGAAGGATTTCATGAAGGGCGAGCAGAATTTTTTAAGAGCCGTTTCCAATGACCCTACAAAGGTTGGCGCTTATATGCAATTGATTACTATTTATCAGGAAACCAAGCAATTGGATAAGATGGAACCGCTTCTGCTTTCCGGAATAAAAAATAATTCCGCTGACCCGACTTTAAAAATTCTATTGGCCCGTTTTTACGTAGAACAAAAAAGAGCCGGGGAAGCTTTGGAATTGTATGAATCCGCCCTTAAACTGGATCCGAACAATAAATCCTTGATAGAAGAACTTAATACTTTTCGGGTAAATCAATAAATTTAGAGTATATAAATTTAACAGCTCCAAATTTTTCTCTTCCCTCAACCCGTTCATTCGCCCAGCGGCTCATTCACTTGTGCTCGCCGCGTTGCCATTCGTTCGGATTAAAAACGAATGGACCCTGCCAACGCGGCTGCGCGGGTTTCGGGCAAGAGAAAAATTCTTCGCTAATGAGCCCTGCCTGTGTTTCGTGCGGCAATTTCGGAGGCGCCAAAAGCTCGGAACCGCAGCCCCGCCTAAGGCGGGGTTTTTTGCTTTAGCAAAACCAGGTTTTTGGCGCCGAGATATAGGCGCGTCCGCTCTCAAGAAGCG
>CAYHXS010000056.1:0-3841 GCA_964360665.1 uncultured Candidatus Saccharibacteria bacterium
ACCCATACTATCAATCTTTGGGATATAAAAAGGGGATTTGCCCTAAAGCCGAACTCTACTACGAATCCGCGATTTCTTTGCCGATTTTTCCGGATTTGAGTTTAAAGGACCAGAAGTTTGTCATTAAAAATCTGACCCGGATTTTAGCATAAAAAAGTTTTTCTTGCTAAAAATAGGCGCGATGCCTTCGTAACCCGTTCATTTGCCCAGCGGCTCATTCACTTGTACTCGTTGTTTCGTCGCTCATCCGCTAGTTGGCGGAGAGCGAACCATGCCGAAACAACTGCGTGGGTTACTCAGACATCGCGCCTGTTTTTATTTTAATGAGCTCTGCCTGCGTTTCGTGCGGCAACTGCCGGAGGCGCATCAGCCCGTTCGGGTCTGAGACCCTTCAGGGTCGAACGACTTGGTATCGCTGAAAGCGATTGATGCGCCGAGGCGTAGGCAGCGCACCGCGCTGGCGGGGCGAATGCCGGTGCCGTCAGAAATGCAGGCGGAGCAAAAAAACTAAATTATTTACCAAGAATATACTTGTAAACTGTTATGGTTCTTGCAAGGCCGGTTCTCAAATCTATTTCGGGGTTGAATCCCAGGCCATTTTTTATTTTATTTATGTTCGGACAGCGCCGTTGCGGTTCTCCTGCCGGATAAGAATCCGGATATTCAATCAGTTGGACGCTGGATTTTGTGCCGGCTAATTCAACTATTATTTTAGCTAAGTCGGACATCCCGATTTCTTCCTGCTCGCGCCCGACATTATAAACTTCGCCGTCTTTTCCGGTTACCAGGATTTTTAAAAATCCTCCGATGGCATCGGAGATGTAGCAAAAAGTTCGGGTTTGGTTTCCTTTGTCATGCACCGGCAGAGTTTCGCCGTTGATGGCTTTAACCATAAAGGTCGGAATAACGCGGTAATCATTTACTTTCATCCCCGGACCGTAAACATTGAAAGGGCGCACAACTTTTATTGGAATTTTATAAAGCTGGTAATAGGTCATGCAAAGCGTTTCGCCGAGCCGCTTTGATTCGTCATAGCAGGCGCGCGGGCCAATCGGGGATATGTTGCCGGAATATTCCTCCGGAGTGGGAATGAATTTTGGGTCGGGATCGCCGTAAATTTCACTGGAACTGAAATAAAGCATGCCCTTAACTTTTTTTTCTTTGGCGTATTCCAGGAAATTTTTTGTGCCGTTTACCGCCACTCCGATTGTTTCCAGCGGGAATTTCCTGTAATAAAACGGCGAAGCCAATCCGGCCGCGTGGATTACGTAATCCGCATCAATGTTGGTAGGTATCGGATTTTGGACATCGTGTTTGATAAGCTGGAAATTAGGGTCGTTTTCAGCGCCAAAAATAGAATCATCCTGCGATGAGGTGATGAAGTTATCCATTACAATCACCTTGCAGGGATTTTTAAAAACTTCTTTATTCAGCTGGAGGAAGGTGGCAACCAGATAGTTTCCCAAAAAACCCGCCCCTCCGGAGATTAAAATTGTTTTTCCTTCAAATGCCGGAACTTCTTTTTTTAAGGAATTAATTATGTTTTTTATGTCTTCAGTAATGATATTGTGCATATGTTTTTATTTAACTTTTGCTTTTATCAAAATGTCTTTCATATATTTATGCATTAAAGGAATAATTTTTGCAACTAACAGTTCATATTTATGATAAGGCTTGTAATACCATAAACATTGCAATCCCCGGTATTTTTTTATTTCAAACCCGTTATTTTTCAGCAGATTTTTTATTTCATTGAAAGAAAAACGGTTTTCGCATGACGGTATCTCGTGTTTTTTTCTTGTTTTGTAGTAATTATCATTCAGCAGAACCCAGTTTTTATTGCCGAAATTAAAAATAAATGTTCCATCGGGCTTCAGCACTCTTTTTACTTCTCGCAAAGCGTCTTCAAAATTTATTATGTAGCAGAAGGTGTCAATTATAAAAACAAAATCAAACGACCTATCCTTAAAAGGAAGCTTGGTTGCCGGACTGACAATCAGATTGGCTTCGGGGATATTATTGCGGGCAATTTCAATGCTTTTTTGGGATATATCAACGCCGGTCAGGCTGGTTATTTTGTTTCCGCCTTTTTCTTTCAATCTTTTTAAAAATATCCCGTGGCCGCATCCGATATCCAGAATATCGCCGGAATAATTATTTTCAATATTCAATATTTCGTCAAAAGACGGGTCAACCGGCTTCATTCCATCGGTAATTTTATCAAAGCCTTGGCTGATTTTTATTTCTTCTTTGTCCATATTATATTAATGTAACAGCTTAAACGGCATAAAAGTTTATTGATTTTATTCCGGAAAATACTTATAATTTTTACTATCCGTTGGTATGATTTTAATCAATTCATCTCCGAAAAATACTTTAAAGATATTTCAGCCTTTTTTACCGATATCCGTGCCTATTGGCATTGGTTGTTTGGCGGCAGCTCTGGAACGCGAGGGTATTAATGTTGAGATTTTAGATGAGCAGGTTGAGGACGATGTTTTAAAGAAAATATCTGAATATACCAGTAAGGCTAGTAAGCCGTATATATTCGGATTCAGTGTTCTTACCGCCGCCTTAAAAAGCGCAATTGATCTGTCTAAAAAATTGAAGGAAATTTATCCCGATTCTGTTGTGATATTCGGTGGGATACATCCGACTGCTATGCCCGACGAAATTATGGCGTATAAACATATTGATTTTGTTTTGCGCGGGGAGGCTGAAAAATCTTTGTTGGAGTTTTATCGCGCCATAAAAGCGAAATCCGATTATTCAAAAATTCCCGGCCTGTCATATAGGAAAGATGATAAGGTATTTCACAATCCCTTTAATTTTATTGTGGAAGATTTTGATACTTATCCATCTTTTCCTTATCATTGTTTTGCCGGAAATAAGCGTTATGACCTTGGTTTTGTGGTAAGTTCGCGCGGCTGTCCTTATCGGTGTATTTTTTGCAGCAATCGCATTACCACGGGCAGAAGATATAGGTATAGGTCAGCTCCGTTGATAGCTGAAGAGCTGGAAATTCTTAATAAGAAATATGGGCAGAAATTCGTGATGTTTATTGATGATAATCTTTTGGTTGATAAAGAAAGGATATATTCTCTTATTGAGGAAATTAAAAAGCGCGGACTTCACAAGAAAATGACTTTTAGTTTTCAGGCGCGTGGGGATAATACTGATGAAAAAATATTAAGAGATCTTTATGGGGCAGGATTTAGGAGCGTATTTTTCGGGATGGAAACTTCATCGGAAGAAATAATGAAAATTATAAAAAAAGACGAGACTGTTGCCCAGTGCATTGCCGCGGCTAAATTGGCAAAAAAAGTAGGATATCATTTAAGCGCCTCTTTTATTTTCGGTCTTCCTGCGGAAACGCGGGAAATCAGGATGGGTTGCATCAGATTGAGCCGGGAAGTTGGTTTGGATATGGTTAAATATCAGAATGCCACGCCTTATCCGGGTACTGAACTTTATGATATCGCAGTAAAAGAAGGCCGGCTGAATGTGCAGGGACTTTATGAAAACTTTATATCCGTATCTACCTTTATAGAAAACCCGTTTAAAAAAATACCTTTTACTTATGTTCCGGCGGGCAATACCGAAGAAGAAATACGAAGAGATCTCCTGTATGGTTATTTCAGTTTTTATCTTGATATAAACCGGCTTAAGAAAATATTCGTTAATCATAATGAGGGAGTGGGATGGTTCAGCGCCGGAAGGGGAATAAGCGAAACAATCCTTAAAATACCCAGTCTGATATTTTTGGGTCTGATGTTGGGATTTAAGTTCTGTTATTTGTTTTATTCCATGGTAATTAGGAAAAGCACGCGCGTTTCCTTAA
>CAYHXS010000057.1:0-3781 GCA_964360665.1 uncultured Candidatus Saccharibacteria bacterium
GATGGAGGCGGTCAGCCGAACAGAGTTTTTTGGGTTTGGCGTTATTAGGATGCTGGTGCTAGTAGGCAGATAGGCGGCGAACGCGGCAATTAGGATATTATTTTTTTTATTAATTTTTCTTTGAAGACAATAAGCAGTCCCCAATAAACAGCTATTATAATCGGAATATTAATTAATATTGGCACGCTGGAATTGTTTAAAAGCAGGGCCGTGCCGGCGGATATTATTGAAGCGGCAATAATTTTCAGTATTTTGCCGGTAATTGAAAAATCAATTGTTTCTTTCATCTTTTTCCAAATAAATGAATTGGCGATAATTTGAGTGATGAGCGTGGAAAGCGCGCAGCCGAATATTCCCCATATCGGAATTAATAAAAAATTAAAAATAACATTGCCGATGGCTCCGAGAGCGGAAAACCAGACGAATTTATTTTGCTGGTTATGGGCAAGCAGGGAATTGCTGATAATTACGGAAGAAAAAATTATCGGTAAAGTTAAAATCAGGATTTGGAAAGCAACGGCCGCCGGCGCGTATTCGGCTCCGAAAAATAGATTGATTAGCGGCCGGCTTAAAATCAGGCCGCTGAAAGTTATCGGTAGAGCAAAAAATAAAGAAGTGACAATGGAATTTTCCAGTAATTCTTTTGATTGTTCTTTTTTAGCCGTGAGTCTGGTGAAAACCGGAAAAAGGCTGGTGGCAAATAAAGAAGCCAGGGTGTAGAGGACTTGGATTGGTTTTTGCGCCGCGGAATAAAAGCCTACCTCCGCCGGCGAACGGAGCCAGCCAAGCATAATAAGGTCGGTATTAAGCATTATCGCGCCGAGAAAACTGGCTAAAGCAAAAGGCAGGGAAGCATTGATAATCGGCCGGATAAGGCGGTATTGGAAGTGGGTAAAAATATTTTTGAAATAATCTTTCAGCAGAATAACGGTAATGGCCATGCCAAAACCGGTTCCGATTACGTAAGCGAGTGTCAGGCCGGCGCTGCTCGGAGCGGTTGTCAGAAAATAAAATCCGGTGATGATTATCAGAAAATTAGTGGCGATTTCATTGATGGCTTCCCAGTGCATTTTTTCCGTGGCGCGGCTGATGGCAAATCCGAAATTGCGGATGCTGTCAAAAATTAAGAGTATGGCAATTAGCGGGAGTAACGCTCTGGCTTCAGGAATGTTGGTTATCAGCGGTCCGCCGAAAATCAGGAAAGAAACACTGGCAAGCAAGAAAGCGATTTTAAGGAAAAAAGCCGTGGAAAAATACTGGCGGCTTAATTCCGGATTGCGGGCTGATTCCCGCGTTACAATCGCGCTGACGCCGATATCGGAGAACAAAAGCAGAAATACCACCAACGTGGTGGCATAAGAAAAAGCGCCCCAGCTTTCCGGTCCGAGAACGCGCGCCGCGAAAATTATTAAAATCGCCCGCAGCATTCTTCCGCCGATCTGGCCGGAAAAAAGCCAAAAAGTGTTTTTGGCTATGGTTTGTTTTTGGGTCTGGTTTTCAAAAAGCAAGGCTTTTATTTTTTTCAGCATCAGGTATGGTTGGTGATTAAAAATTTGATTGTTTTCAGGATTATCAGAAAATCCAAAAGCGGCGAATTATTTTTTATATAGTAGATGTCGTATTGGAGTTTCTGGTAGGCGTCTTCGGCGGAAGCGGCGTAGCGGTAATTAATTTGCGCCCAGCCGGTAATTCCCGGTTTGGTCAGATGACGCAGGTCGTAATATGGAAGCTCTTTTTTCAGTTTTTCAACGAATTCCGGGCGTTCTGGCCGCGGCCCCACGAAAGAAAGTTCACCTTTAAGGATATTGAACAGCTGTGGTAGTTCATCCAGATGTGACCTGCGGAGTAATTTTCCGATTGGGGTGGCGCGGTCGTCTTTGTGGTAATTAGCCCATTGCGGCCCGTCTTTTTCCGCGTCGGCGCGCATGGTCCGGAATTTCCAGATAATGAATTCTTTGCTGTTTTTACCGATTCTTTTCTGGGAGAAAAACGCTGAACCCGGGGATGTGGCTTTTACCAGAAAAGTGATAATGATGGCCAACGGCAGGAGAATAACGCTTAAAAACAGCGCGAACAGTATTTCCAGCGGCTGGCTTATCATCTCGTATATTTTATGTTTTTTAACCAGGTTTTCCAAAAACCAGACTTCTTCCAGTTCGGCGAGCGGAACTTTTCGGAAAATTAATTCGTAAAGCGCGGCAAGGTCAATTACTTCAATTCCCAAAAGCAGGGTCTGATAAATCAATTTCGCGGCTTTGTTATCCTTTTTGAGGTGTCCGGGCATGACCACGGTATTTATTTTATTGGCAAGGATAATTTGCGCCAGATGTTCAAATTCTTTGTCCTGCAGGCCTTCCTTCATCCAGAAATTTATTTTATAGCCGAGCTGGGGATTTTCTTCAATAGTTTTCGCCAATTCCTCGGCGGTTTTATTTGAACCGATTAAAAGAACACGGCTGGCCGCGCCGGTTTTCGCCATCAGGAGATTATAGGTCTGCCTCCAGATGTAACTTAGTCCGCCGAAAATCAAAAGGAAAATTCCTAAATTGGCTCTGGGGGTGATTCCAAAATAAGGGACGCTGTAAAAGACAAGCGCGGTAATGATTGTATTTATAAAAAGCGTGTACCAGAACTTTTTTTCAAATTCAAAATCATTTTTCAGCGTCTGCAAATCGTAAAGACCGGCAATGTAAAATACCAAAATCCAGATAGCGAATACGACGGTAAACGGTTCCAGGTGGCGGTCAACGAGATAGGCATAGAAAAAATTGCCGTATCTCAACCAGACAGTGACAGTCAAGGCGGCGTAAAGAATGGCGACATCGCCGGCCGCTAAAATTATTTGTTTGAATCTGGACAAGCCGTTCATTGAATAGTTATAATATATAACATCGGTTAAGTTTAATAAATAACGCATGAAAAAAGATTATTTTTTGCCTGCCAGCATTTTAATTGCCGCTTTGGTGATTGCCGGAGCAATCGTTTATAGGGTTGGCTCCCAATCAGCGCCAACCGGGCAACAGGAGAACCTTGATTTTACCGGGGCTGACCCTTTGGCGCTGACTAATGAAGACGTGGTCTTGGGCAATATGGATGCTCCGGTGACTATTATTGAATACAGCGATTTTCAATGCCCGTTTTGCGGACTTTTTTTCGTCAAAATAGTATCTTCACTTAAAGAAGATTATATTGCCACGGGAAAGGCGAAATTCGTTTACCGGCATTTTGCCTTTCTCGGTTCGGAATCCAGCGCGGCCGCCGAAGCGTCGGAGTGCGCTAAAGACCAGGGGAAGTTTTGGAGGTTCCACGATTTTTTGTTTAATAATGAAATTAAGGATAACCGGGAAAATAACGGTAATTTGAATCGGAGTTTATTCATGTCAATAGCGTCTGACCTTGATTTGGACCAAAATACTTTTGCGTCTTGTTTGGACGGTAAAAAATACGCCCAAAAAGTAAAAAACGACCTTTTGTCGGGGCAAAAAGCCGGAGCTAGGGCAACGCCGACTACTTTTGTAAACGGGCAAAAAATAGAAGGCGTGCTTCCTTATTCGGATTTTAAAAACATAATTGAGCAGGCCCTTGCGAAATAATCAGGTATAATAAAAGCAATGTCTAAACTAATATTATCACTAATTAACAAAAGCTATTTTATTCTAAATCCAAAGCGCGACAACGAGCTTGTGGTTTTACCACAGCGAGGAGGAGCAACAAAGGAGTTAGATAAAATAGCCTTGCCCTTCGGGAGAATTGATTTTGACCAATTTCTGCGTTGCTCGTC
>CAYHXS010000058.1:0-1111 GCA_964360665.1 uncultured Candidatus Saccharibacteria bacterium
ATGTCCAGATTTTTGTTATCCGCGCGCTCTGCTTTTATTGCCTGATTTCCGCCACAAGTTCAACCGCGCTGTTTTTAATTGCTTTACTGGCGTTTATAAAAGTGAGATTTGATAAAGCTTCGGAAAAGGTCGGACCCGCCGACGCTAAAGCTATGGCGGGCAAGTAAAAAATAATTAATTGATAAAAATAAAAATATGATTAATCAATTAAATAAAAATTCCGCGCTGGCGCTTTTAGCCGTCCGTTTAGCAGTCGGCTGGTTAATGTTCTATGCCGGCATTACCAAGGTGCTGGCTCCGTCCTGGAGCGCGGCCGGCTATTTGACCCACGCGAAGACTTTCGCGGGTTTTTACGCCTGGCTTGCCCAGCCGGGCATTTTGCCTGTTACCAATTTCATCAATGAATGGGGATTGACTTTGCTCGGAGTTTCTTTGATTTTTGGAATTGGCGTCCGTTTCAGTTCTGTTTTGGGCGCGGCATTGATGATGATGTATTATTTTCCCGCCAACAGTTTTCCATTCGTGGAACACGGATTTTTAGTGGATGAACACGTTATTTACGCGTCGGTATTGATATTTTTTGCGGCAATAAAAGCGGGACGCTATTATGGTTTGGAGAGCTGGTGCGAGAATCTGCCGGTTTGCAGGAATTACAAAGGATTGCATAAATTTTGGGGATAGAATATAAATGATATTATATGGAAGAAAAAAAATCGGAAATAATCAGGGAAAAGGATAATTTTTTGTCTTTTTGCATTTTGCTTTCAGCTTTGGCGCTGGCCGGCGCCTGGGTGTATACCGATGGTTTGCGGACGCTTCAGGACAAAGATTTAACCGCTTCTTTGTCGCAAAATATTTCCGATTTGGATTTGGAAGAACTGGTATTGCCGGCTGCCGGCGTAACTTTGCCGGTTGTTTGGGGCGATCTTGGAAAACGTTTGGTTGAAAATGGCGTAATTGACAGTTCAAAAATTGAAGAAATATACGCTGGCCGCGGCGGTTTGGACGAGGAAGCCAAACTGCTTCTTTACGGAACAGACAACGGAAAACTGAAAATTACTCCGCAAAACTCCAATTTTATCCTTAATTTATTGTGGGCCTTGGGTTTGGC
>CAYHXS010000058.1:1211-3420 GCA_964360665.1 uncultured Candidatus Saccharibacteria bacterium
ATGGCAATGCTCGGCCTTTTGGAATTAATGGCGGCGCAGGGAGTAAGCGAAGCGGATATGTATAAATTTGCTTTGAAAGTCAATTCTTATTGGTTTTCCGATACTTATCTGACTATCGCGAAATATTTGCAAACTAAGGGAATCGGGTGGAATGCCGTTGACTCAAGAAATGTCCTGGGCGCTGATTTTTCCAGCGGTTCCGGATATCGGAAAATTCTTTCGGAAGTAACTCCGGCAGAGAAAAAAGGCGGTGGCAGTTGCGGAATATAAGTTGGTTTTTTATAAACAGAGGTGATGGATTTGACAATAATACCCCTAGGGGGTATTATTGATTTATGGATAAAAACATTAAAAAAACAATAATCCGTCGGTTGAAAATTTTGGAGGGACAGATTCGCGGTCTTCAAAAGATGGTGCAGGAAGAAAAGTATTGCATTAATATTTTACACCAGTCGCTGGCGGTGAAAGAAGGCCTTTCCGGAGTGGAAAATTTAATTTTAGAAAATCATCTTAGAACGCACGTGGTTGAACAGGTGAAAAAAGGCCAATCCCAAAAGGCGATTAAGGAGATATTATCTATTTATAAATTGTCCAGAAGAAAAGGATAAATTTATGGAAGTGAGATTATGATGGTGGGCGTGGTTTCCGGATTTTTTCCGGCGCGGCAAGCTGCTAAATTGGAACCGGCTGAAGCTTTGCGATATGAATAATTTTTTTAAATATAAATATTAAAATTAAAATATAAATATTAAAATTTATGGATTATCCAAAAAAAATTAAAAAAGTATTCATAGTAAAAGGAATGGACTGCGCTTCTTGCGCGCTTACGATTGAAAAATCTTTAAAATCTTTGCCGGAGCTTGTTTCGGCAAACGTTAATTACGCGACGGAAAAAGCAGTGGTGGAAAGTGAAAAACCGGTTGATACCGGAAAAATTATAAATTTTGTGAAAGAGAAAACCGGATATGATTTGGTGGAAGAGCAATCTTTGATTCACGGAGGAGATCATAATCATATGGCAGCGGCCGGCGGCGAAGAGCACGACCATGCCAAAATACTTAAAGAAGAAGGAATTAAATTGCTTAAAAATAAATTTTGGCTGGGGGCAATTTTGTCCCTTTTTATAATATTTTTTAGTTTGCCGGATTATTTTCCATTTATATCTGATTTTTTGCCGAGAAGCGCGCGTTTTTTCTTGTTGATGGTTTTAGCAACACCGGTGGAATTTTGGGTAGGCAAGCAATTTTGGACCAGCAGTTGGGCATTACTTAAGCGTTGGGATGTTAGTATGGATACTTTGGTGGCGCTTGGAACCGGCGCGGCTTATTTTTCCGGTTTGGTTGTGCTTTTTTTGGAAGTCGCCGATGTACAGTCGCAAATAAAGTTGGATGTTTATTTTGACGTCGCGGCGGTGGTGACAACCTTAGTGATTTTAGGAAAATATTTGGAAGCTAAAGCCAAAGGTTCGGCGTCGGAAGCGATTAAGAAACTTTTGAAATTGCAGGCAAAAACCGCCCATCTTTTGCATGAAGGTCGGCACGAAACTGAGGTTCCCATTGAAGAGGTTAAAGCCGGAGATATTCTTTTGGTAAAGCCGGGAGAAAAGGTGCCGGTAGACGGGATTATTATAGAAGGAAGAGCGACTTTGGACGAATCTATGGTAAGCGGCGAGTCATTGCCGGTTGATAAAAAAGAGGGTGATGAAGTTATTGGCGCGACAATAAATAAAATTACCAGTTTTAAAATGAAAACGACTAAGGTGGGTAAGGATTCATTTCTGGCGCAAATCGTGGCAATGGTGGAGGCGGCGCAGGCGAGCCGCGCGCCGATTCAGAAATTGGCGGATTTTGTGGTGTCTTATTTTGTGCCGATAGTTCTTGGAATTTCCGTTGTTACTTTTGGCGTTTGGCTGTTTTTGGGACCGGAACCGGTATTTTCTTACGCTTTGATTAACGCGATTGCGGTGTTGGTAGTGGCTTGTCCGTGCGCTATGGGTCTCGCGACACCAACTTCAATTATGGTTGGCACTGGCAAAGCGGCGGAACACGGAGTTATTATACGCGATGCCGAGGCCTTAGAATTGGCCGGTAAAGTTAAGGTGGTGGTTCTGGACAAAACAGGAACAATTACCAAGGGCGAACCGTCGGTTACCGATGTTTTGGCTTTTAAAAACGCTGAGCGTGATGAGGTAATAAAATACGCCGCTTCG
>CAYHXS010000059.1:0-3388 GCA_964360665.1 uncultured Candidatus Saccharibacteria bacterium
GTGCCGCCTTCTATCAAACGCATTGTTGTCGCCAGCAAATGCTTGCTGCCGCACCAGGTTTCGCCTTCATTCTTATTAATCAATTTACCCAGCAATTCTTTGCGCGCTTCCCTCACTTCTTTCAATAAATCAAAATATCCGTCTTTTCCGGTTCTTACGCCGGTGAAAAAGAAATGCTCTTCCAAACTGATAAGGTTCATAACCGCGATACTCAAATCTTCATCCGTGGACAAATCAATAGTCCCCGCTTTTTTCTGCTCTTCAATTTTCTTCAGAAGCAATTTTAATTTTTCGACATCCATGTTTTACAGGTAAAAAATTAATACTCCCAATGCCAGCATGACAATTCCGCTCCAAAACCGCATCTGTTTGTTATTTTGCGCTTTCCATTTTTCCATTGTCTCCAGCAAAACTTTATCCGAAGCCATGAAAAGAATTATTGCCAGCGGCAAAACGAAAATAACGTTGTAGAAAATCAGATACCAAAAACCGCTCAAAAAGGTCGCGTTATCGTGAAGCAAACCGAGAATCATTAAATAAGGTCCGCCGGTGCAGGGAAATTCACAAATGCCGACCAATGTTCCGAGCAAAAATGCCGTCGGAATTGAGGCTTTATCCATTAATTCCGCCATTTTATGATGAGCGGCTTCGGGAATTTTAAGTTTAATTGGAAATCTCGGGAAAAATTCATTGATTAAGTTTATCAATCCGAGCGCAATCAGCAGTCCCGCGCCGACTTTAGCCATAAAATGCGGCGTATTGAACAAATGCAAAGTCTGCAAAATTCCCAAGCCAATCAAAAGATAGATTAGGAAAATGCCAAAAATATATGCTCCGCCAATTTTAAGAATGCTGGAACGCAGCCGCCCGACGCTAAAAAGAAAAGCAATAGTCAGTAAAAGAATAGAAAAAGCGCAGGGATTAATACTGTCCAAAACCGCGGACACGGTCACTAACGGAAAAAGCCACTTGCCGCCATTGCTTAAATCCCAAAGCAAGGCCGTTGACCCGCTGCCATACCGGAAAAATACAAAGAAAGCAAAAACTGCCGCCGCGACCAGCAAGCCCACAAACAAGCGTGATTTTAACTTTGACCCTGGCCGGGCAGGCCCTGGCCGGGCAGGCTGACGCCCGTTAATCTGCCCCTGTTTATCGTGTTCACAACACTCATCAGTATGTTTATTGTCCATATTAAGGTTCAACTACTGCTGAAAATTCTAATTCAGTCATTCCCTGTGAAGTTTCCAGGAAAACTACGCGCTGAATCGGTCCGACGCCGGCCGGTCCGTGGGCTGCCGGGTCAAAAACCGTTTCCACTGAAAATTCCGCGCCTGCCGGAATTTTTTCGTTAATACTCGGAATAACGCCATGCCCGGCCATACCAAACGGCCCGACTCTGCGGTCGCCAAAAATCAGCGAGGCCTCGGTGCACATGCAGGAGGTATATATTTTTTTAAGCGTGACATCGCTGGCGCTGGTATTTTTAACGGCGTACTCGTTTTTCACCTTTCCCCGCGCCATGGAAATAGTTCCAAAATCATACCTTGTTTGTTCCGCCACTAAAGGGCTTTGCTGGGCAATGTCGGAGGCTGTCGCGTTAACTGACGGACCGGAAGAATTTTTTAATGAAGCTAAACCGATAATTCCGGCAAAAACCAAAACAGTAAACACGGTAATAATTATCAATTCTTTTGAATTATTCATTTTTTACGATTAATTTAATAATTTAACAAAAAATCCCGCAGAGAGACAAATGGCATTGAAAAGCAAAACCGCCGACTATGCGAATTCCGCTATTCAACGCCTCCTACGCCAAAGACGGGCTATGTTCGCAAAACGAAAGCCAGCGCAATTTCCGCGCTTCAGAAAAATTAAAAAAAACCGGCCAGCGATTAAAGCGCAAAAAATCATTAAAAACCGGATTCAAATTGGCAAATCTGATAATAAGGGCCGAAAGCAGCAGAGCGAATAAAACGGAAACACTCTGTGAAAAACTTTTAAGCACGTTCAAATGCGAAATTGCCGACGGCAACGGACCTTTGCTTTCCGACGGACAGCGGCCATTATCGGCAAACGCGGCCAGACAATTACTATGGCCAAGATAGTGCTTCATTGTTAAAAACCCGAAAGCCGGAATGCTTATTAAACTGATTAAAAGCAATAAACTAACTGTGGATTTCATTACCAATAATTATAATCCTAGGCGATTATTTCGTCAAAGTCCCATAATAAAGAAGTTCACCGCCTATCTGCCTAACGGCACCGGCATTCGCCCCGCCAGCGCGGGGCGCTGCCTACGCCTCGGCGCATCATCCGCCAACTGGCAGAACCAAGTCGTTCGACCCTGAAGGGTCTCAGACCCTGAACGGGCTGATGCGCCTCCGGCAGTTGCCGCACGGCAGACAGGCGGCTCACTTTAACAGCAAGCAGCCTTGTTTGAGTGAATTTTGCGGAGCGATAATGCAAAATAATAAGCGAGTAGCGTAGTGAGCCGGGTTCCCTCTGCGAAGGGTGGCGAACAGCGTCAGGAGCGAATATATTTTGCTTATCGCAAAGCAGTATGAACGAAAACAAGGCTACTTGCTAAAAACCGTCGGTTCCGCAAAGAAATAAGCTGAGCTCGAATCATAAATTCTCCGCTTCAAATGCCGCTTGCCGATACCGGCAATAATCGCAGTCCGGTCCGGATTCCGGCAAATTATCGCTAACCAAAACTTCCTTCGCGCGCAGCAACGCTTCCTCTATCCAATGGTCGCTGCCATTATAAGGCAGAATTTTAATGTTAAATTCCAGCTTCGCGTCAAAAGCTTTTTTATCCGCATCACCATTACAATAAACAAAATAAGCCATATCAGAAACTTTGAATTTATTGCGGCGCAGTAGCCACTGGTAAACCTCCACCTGCCGCTTATAGCCGATTTGCCACTCGGCATCCAGGCTGACTTCTTCTTTTTTTGAAGTGGCTTTGTAATCCACGATAATCAACTCTTTTTTAGGATTGACCCAAAGATCGTCAATCCCCCCTGTAACCAAAAAATTAGTCGGCTCATGTAAAAATCTGACCCCGCCGGACAAGGCATTGCGCCATTCATCCATGTTTTCATGTTCAAAAGGAATCGCGTCAATTCCATAGGTCTTCATCAGAGGATGCGCTGTTCCGTGAGCCCGGTGAACGTCAAATTCTTTTTTCAAAAGCACGTCTACGGCGCTGTTAAGGCTGAAAGGAAATCCCGGAGGCTGGCCAACGCCCAAACGCCTGTCCAGATAAAAACAGCGCGGACAATTCAAAAACAAATCTATTTTTGAACGGCTCAACTTAAACGGCTCGCCGGATAAGGGATTAAAAATTCCTCTGGATTTTTTTGGATTATAATATTTAGACATAATA
>CAYHXS010000060.1:0-3356 GCA_964360665.1 uncultured Candidatus Saccharibacteria bacterium
TAAACTCATTACAAAGAAAAACGCCGCCAAACCCAAAACAGTCAGCCAAATGACGACTCCGCCCATAGTCGGCGTATTTTCTTTTTTCTTGTGCAATTCATAAAAAACCGGAGCTGATTCCTTGCTCCGGATTTGTTTATTAAAATGGAATTTATACAGCAACCCGACCACGCCCGGCGTAATCAGTAAAGCAACCAAAAAGGAAATTGAAGAAATTCCCAAAACCCTTGCCGCTTGCACTACTTCAAACATGTATTTAGGACCTTAGTTAAAATTAAAAGTTTCTTTTACCCAATTATATAACAAATCGGTCTGTCCGTAACGGTCCTCCGTTCCTAATACGATAATCAAAATCTTATGGCCATTATGGTTAAAAATGGAAATCAGATTCCCGCCGGCCTGGTCGGTAAATCCGGTTTTCCCGCCGAAAAAGTCCGGACGCGACGCCGCGAAATTATTTATATTCAACAAATCCCGCGAAACACCGGAATTAAGCTCTGATACGCCGGCTTTCTGCTGTCTGGTAATCTCCAGAATTTGCGGCTGTTTCGCGTAAATATAAGAAACAAGCTTTTCCAAATCTTCTATACTTCCCTGGTTTTCAAAAGATATGCCGGTCGGTTCGGAAAACTTCGTCTGTTCCATTCCCAAGGCCGCGGCTTTTTCCTGCATTTTCCCGACAAAAGATTCCGAGCCGTAAAATTCGGCAATTGCCGTTGCCGCGTCATTGCTGGAAACCAGCAAAGCCGCTTTTACCAGATCGCTGATAGTGTATCGCTCTCCGACTTTAAAATTCCCCGCCACCCCTTCCGCGTCCGCCGCTAACTGCGATATTGCCGCGATTTTTTCCAAACCGACATCTTCATAAGCAATAACAGCGGCCATTAATTTAGTAAGCGAAGCCAAAGCCCAACGGTCATAAATATTCCGCCGATAAAAATCAAAATCATAATCCAAATCCTTTGCCAAAATCGCCTTCGCTTTCAGCTCCGGGTCCGGAGTATTCCAATCTTTCCGAAAAATAAATGTTTCCGGCACTTTAACATCCAAAGCGACGCCGGCTTGCCCGGCCAGGGCAAAAACCGGCAGTTTTTGCGGAGCTCCCGAAACAAACTGCGGACGGGCAAGCGCCGCCAGGCTGGTATTTTTAATATTTTCCTGCAATTCCGTTTTCGGAGATTTTTCCTGGTCAACACGGCCGATAAACACCAAAAATGCCATCAACCCGACAAATAAAAATTTTAATTGGTTCTGATCCATATTATTGTCCTGTTGAAATATCCTGTTGAGGCTCCTGCTGAATCTGAATTTTGTCTTTTTGTTCCAATTCCTGGCGCATTTGCTCCACAAGAAAGCGGTATCTTTGAAATTCCGGCAAATCTCCCGCCTTGGAAAGGCCCAAATGCCGGAGCAAATCAAAGCTGGCGGAATACAAATAAACATTAGAGCGCTTCTGGTCGGTTTCCCGTTCCACCAGGCCGCGCATCAGCAAGGCCCGCAGAATAAAACTGGAATTGACACCGCGGATATATTCAACGTTGGCGCGCGAAATAGGTCCGGCATAAGCGACAATGGACAAAGTTTCCAGCGCCGCCGGCGTCAATTCTTCGGAAAATTCCTGCTTGGCAGTATCTTCAAGAAGTTTGGAAAACTGCGGCTTGGTAACCAACTGGATCCGCCCCTTGTCATTAACCAATTGCAAACCGCGTTCTTCCCGAAGCAATTCTTTTTCCATCCCGGCAATTCCCTCTGCCAATTCCGATTCTTTCACGCCGGCGATTTTCGCCAGTTTTTTCAATTCCAGCGGCTCGCCGTAAATAAACAGCAGGGCTTCCAATTTTGAAATAAGTTCTTTGTTTTCCATAATTATTGTGCCGCAGGTTCCGAATGCTCCTCCGCCGGGCTGGATTTAATAATAATATCAGAAAATTGCCCCTGTTGCTCCGCGTTAATTATTTTTTCCCGCAAAAGATGCAATATTGCCAGAAATAATATGATGATTTCCAGTTTCGGCTTGTCTTTAGATATTGTCCGGAAACTTTCCTGTGCCTGATTTTTCAACCTTTCTAGCAATTCCTTCACTTTCTGCTCAATGGTAAGAACCACTTTTTTTACCAGCTGCTTCTCGGGAATCAGCGCCTTTAATTCCTGTATCAAATCCGTCAAATGCTTTTCCAAAGCCGCGATATCCAAATTTCCCGAAGGATAAAAAACTGCCGGCAAATTCGCGAACAGCTCGCGGCCGTAAGACGACTGCTTTTTATTCCATAACTGATTTATTCCTAACGCCGCGGATTTAAATTCTTTGTAAATCATCAGCCGCGCTTCCAAATCCTTAATGTCCGCCTCCTCCTCCTGAGTCAGTTCCAAAGAAGGCAAAATCGCTTTTGATTTAATCAGGAGCAAACGGGACGCCACCACCACGAAATCCGCCAGCACGCTCGGATGTTTCGCCTCTTCGTCCAAAGTTTTCAGATAATTCAAAAAATCTCCGGTCACCTGCGCCAGACTGACCATGGTCACCTCCAATTGCTTCTCTTCAATAAGTTCAAGCAATTTCTCAAGAGGCCCAGAAAATTTATCCAATTTTACTTCATAATTCATAATTTATTATTCGGCCAAAAACGCGTCTTTTGTATAGTTATTCGCCGGATCCCAAAGCATCCAGCCACCAAGTTTGCCTCCGCTTGCGGGGTTACAAACTTGAGCGCTCCGTTCGGCAACCGTACCGGTTGCCGCAACGGAGCTACATAAGCCCGTGGCCGCATAAACCGCGTTAATCTGCGCCCGCACCATATCCGCGGTGTAAACCGTTCCCAAATCAAAATCCTGCAGCCACGGCCGCAACTGCGGCTTTTTCACCAGATATTTCTCCGTGGAAGTGGAGTTTTCCGCTTTTATCAAATACTGGCTTAAACGCTTATTAGCTTCAAGCATTGAAGTATAAACAACATCATACGGCTCAAGCGCCGGATTAGGATGGCCGTTAAATCCTTTATTGTAATGCGACGGATAAACCATTGGCGCAATCGCGTCAAAATAATGGTAAGCGTCATCTATGTTCTGCCCGATGCCGACATCGCCATAATTAACCGTTGTCAAACCGAACAAATCCGCTGATAATTTCGCATCCGGCATTGACTGGCGGAGATATTTGAAAAAATCCCTGATAATATAACGCTTTAAAGTTTTCCCGTCCCAAAAAGGATGTTTAATATCGTCAAGATTTCCGTCAGAAGCAAAACGGATATAATCAAAATTTATTTCATCAAAACCGCGTTCCAGCGCGTCTTTGGCAATCGCGATATTATAATCCCAAGATTCTTTTGCCGCCGGGTCAATCCACATCAGACCCT
>CAYHXS010000061.1:0-3297 GCA_964360665.1 uncultured Candidatus Saccharibacteria bacterium
AATAATAATCTCATAACGCGATACTAGCCAATTTTATTCAGAACAAGGAATGAGGAGGAAATCGTGGTTCATCCACCTTTCCGACGAATGACGCGGTTATGGATAAAATTGGCTGTATCCCAAAGGGTTGCTGTCTAAATAAATTATTTCTTTGTTACTCCTCCTCAACGTGGTCTTCAACCACTATTTCGTCGTCGTTCCTTGAACTAATTTATTTATTTCAGCAACGCGTTTGGAGATTGTTGTTGAGATGGGTTCTGCCAGCTGGCGTAGTCGCAATCGGGGTAGCGGTTGCAGCCCCAAAATATTTTTCCGCGGGCCCGTCCGCGGTTTACCCGTTTTTCTATCACGTCTCCGGTTTGGCATTTCGGGCAGGCCATCCCGATTTTTTTCACTTCTTTTTGCAACGACTTGGTATTTTTGCATTCTGGGAATCCTGAACAGGCAAGGAATTTTCCGAAACGGCTGAATTTCACCGCCATCGGCCGTCCGCATTTTTCGCATTTGATGTCAGTAAGTTCCTCCGGTGGACTGGCCCTTTCAACTTCTTTATATTTTTTTTCAAGATTTTCGGAAAACGGGCCGTAGAAAC
The DNA here is from genome assembly GCA_964360665.1 of uncultured Candidatus Saccharibacteria bacterium. Lineage (GTDB taxonomy): Bacteria > Patescibacteriota > Minisyncoccia > UBA6257 > 02-FULL-45-10c > REEB48. The sequence continues at coordinate 593 of CAYHXS010000061.1, forward strand.
TTCTGATTACTTCATGCCAATCTTTTTTGTTATCGGCGATTTCATCCAGCTCTTCTTCCATTTTGGCGGTAAAGCCGATATCCACGATTTCCGGGAAATTTTCTTTCAGCACCTTGGTCACCAAAGTTCCGATTTCCGTCGGTGAGAATTTCCCGGCCTGTTTTTGGACGTAATTCCGCGCCTGAATCACGGAAATGGTCGGGGCGTAAGTTGAGGGCCGGCCAATGCCGTGCTCTTCAAGGATTTTAATCAGACTGGCTTCGTTATAGCGCGGCGCCGGCTCGGTAAAATGCTGTTCGGGCAGGAAATTCTTTAAATCAAAATTTTCTTTTTCCGCGACGCTCGGGAGTTCTTTTTCGGAAAATTTTTGCGGCCAGATTTTCAGGAATCCGTCAAAGACCAGCGTGGAACCGTTGGCCCGGAAAAGATGTTCCTTTCCTTCTATTTCTATTTTAGTGGCATTGAATTCGGCTTGCGGCATCTGGGAGCCGAGAAAGCGCGACCAGATGAGGTTGTATAATTTTTTTTCATCAGCGTCTTTTATTTTTTCCGGCGATTTGAACGCGTCAGTCGGGCGGATTGCTTCGTGCGCTTCCTGGGCGAGCCGGGATTTGGTTACAAAAGTCCGCGGGGCCTGAGAGGCGTATTTTTCCCCCAAATTTTCAATCAGCCATTTTTTTGCCGTTACTAGTGATTCCTGCGAAAGATTCACCGAGTCGGTTCTCATATAGGTAATCAGCCCTTTTTCGTACGCGTGCTGGGCAATCAGCATAGTTTTTTTCGCGGAAAAACCAAGGCGTTTCGCGGCGGTTTGCTGGAGTGTGCTCGTGGTAAAAGGTGGAAGCGGATTCCGTTTAACCAGTTTTTCTTCTACTTTAACAATTTGGAAATTCGCGCCACTGAGTTCTTTCAGAATGGCATCGGCCGTGTCTTTATTTTTGACGTCAAATTGTTCCAGGTCTTTTCCGCGGATTTTTACCAATTCCGCTTCTATTTCTTTTTTATTGTCTTTTTGGAAAATAGCCTTAATAGTCCAGTATTCTTCCGGCTTGAAATTTTTAATTTCTTCTTCCCGTTCAACAATCAGGCGGACCGCGACTGATTGGACGCGACCGGCGGAAAGTCCCCGGGCGATTTTTTTCCACAAGAAAGGGGAAAGTTTATATCCTACCAGCCTGTCCAAAACCCGCCTTCCTTGCTGGGCATCAACCAGATGCGTTTTAAGCTCGCGGGGGTTTTTAAGCGCGTTTTGAATCGCGCTTTTGGTAATTTCGTGGAAAGCAATGCGTTCGGAATTTTCTTTTTTTAATCCCAGCGCCTGCATCAGATGCCAGGCGATTGCTTCTCCTTCGCGGTCTTCATCAGTCGCTAAAATAACTTTTTCGGACTTGGCGGCAAGTTTTTTCAGATTAGAGACGGTTTTCTTCGCTTTAGTCGGAATTATATACTGTGGCTCAAAATTGTTTTCCAGATCAATCCCCAGTTTGCTTTTCGGTAAATCGCGGATGTGGCCATAGGAAGATTCCACCACGTATCCGTTTTTAATGAATTTAGAAATTGTTTTTGCTTTGGTCGGGGATTCCACGATTATTAAAATTTTTTCAGATGCCATAAACTTGCGCGTTTTTTTAATTTATAAAATATTTTCCGTTCAGTTCTTTTATTATACCCCTTATCGTCATGAGGGCGAGAGTTTGATTGAGAATGTTTATTTCCAATTTTGTGATCTCTGCGAGTTTTTCAACAGTACATTCGGCCGGCTGTTTTTTCAAGTTTTGGAAAATTATTGTTTCCGGCGCGTCCATTTTTCTTTCCGTTGCCATTGCCGTTGTTTCTTTTTGCGTAAGTCCAAAGTAATCCAGAATATCTTTGGGTTCGGTTACAATCGCGGCTCCGGCTTTTATCAGGCCGTTGGAACCGGCGTAATTTTTATTGTTTATGTTTCCCGGCACGACAAAAATCTCCCGATTTTGGTCCAGCGCGAATTTAGCCGTAGCCAAAGCGCCTGATTTTTCCGGCGCTTCAATCACCAGCGTCGCGTCGGCAAGGCCGCTGATAATCCGGTTGCGAACCAGGAAATCCGACGGCGTGTACTCGCGATTGAAAGGGAATTCGGAAATTATCGCGCCATCGGATTTCAGAATCTGTTTTGCCAGATTTTCGTTTTGTTTCGGATAAAGATTATTGAGCGGAGTGCCGAGAACGGCAATGGTTTTTCCGCCGACTTCCAGGGCGCCGGAATGCGCGGCCGCGTCAATTCCCATGGCCAGTCCGCTGATAATCGGAATGCCGGCATTAGCCAATGTTCTGGCGAATATTCTGGCGGTTTCTTTGCCGGCCGGAGTGGCGGCTCTGGTTCCCACTATGGCCACTGCCGGCTGTTGGTAATCAATATTTCCCAGAACGTAGATTCCAAAAGGCGGTGTCGGGGCGTTCTTAAGGAAAAAAGGATAAGAAACATCGGTCTGCAGCAGCAATTTTACGTTGCTGGTTTTCAACCGCGCCCATTCTTTTTCCGGGTTTAAGTCGGCGCAATTTTTAGATTCGGCGCTCCAGGCCTTTTTCCAGCTCTGGCACTGTTTTTGGATTTTTTTCAGGCGGGAATAGTTTCCGCCGTACAGGATATTCAGCGCATTATAATAATGTTGTTCAGTTAAAGTCATATTTTGAATATGATGTATCAAAATTTTTTATTTGGCAAGAGT
>CAYHXS010000062.1:0-3153 GCA_964360665.1 uncultured Candidatus Saccharibacteria bacterium
TAATACGCGCCCAGATTAGGTTCCAGCGTGGTAAAAGGATAATTAGCAACTTTGCTTTTCGCGCTGGTAAGTTCGTTGAGTAAACTGGATTTTCCGACATTTGGCAGGCCGACAAACCCGACATCGGCTATGAGTTTCAGTTCAAGGCGGAGCGTATTGTGTCCGCCCGGCAGGCCGAATTGGAATCGTTTCGGGCTGGTGGCGCGCGGACCGCGGAACAGAAAATTTCCTTTGCCTCCGTGCCCGCCTTTGGCAACAAGCAAGCGTTCCCCGATTTTTACGATTTCCTGCGCGGCGTTGGCAGTGAGGTCATGGATAACTGTTCCGACCGGGACTTTAAGCGTTAAATCCGGCCCGGTCGGGCCGTCCCGGAATTGTCCACGCCCGTCATCTCCGTTTTTGGCGATTAATTCTTTTTTGTGCCGGAACTGGATAAGCGCGCTTAAATCGGATATTCCTTCTACATATATATTGCCGCCGTCTCCGCCGCTACCTCCGGCCGGACCAAGAGCCATTTTGTTTTTATCAAAAGCTACGGCCCCGCGGCCGCCGTCTCCGGCTTTAACTCTGATTGTTACGTCGTCAATTAGCATATTGGTATTGTATCAGAAAATTTATTATTTATTGTTTTTAGGATAATATAACTGATATGGAACAAGCGGAATATCCAATGCGGATAAATAAATATCTGGCGTTTAAAAAATATGCCAGCCGGCGCGAAGCCGACCATTTTATTGAAAGCAGGCTGGTCCGAATAAACGGCCATTTGGCGAAGCTCGGCGATAAAGTTTTTGAAGATGATAAAGTTACTGTCGGCGCGCTGGTGACAAAACGGATTCAAAATCTGGTTTATTTCGCGTATAACAAGCCGCGCGGGATTGTCACGCACAGTCCGGAAGAAGAACAGGAAGCGATTACCGACATAGTGAATAAATTAAATATCGGCTTGCGAGTTTTTCCGGTGGGGCGCCTGGACCGTTCTTCCCGCGGCCTGATTATTCTCACCAATGACGGGCGGATTACTGACCGGCTTTTGAATCCAAAATACGAACACGAAAAAGAATATGTGGTAAAGGTTAACAAGCCGTTGGAAAAACATTTTGTGAAACATCTGGCTTCCGGCATAGATATTGAGGGATACAAAACAAAGTCCGCGAAAGTAAAACAAGTCAGTGAAACAGTTTTCTCTCTCGTGCTTGGAGAAGGAAAAAAACATCAAATCCGCCGGATGTGCGCGGCTTTCGGTTATGGAGTTATTGATCTGGTCAGGGTGCGGGTTATGAATATAAATTTAAAAAATTTGAAAGAAGGGCAATTCAGGAAAATAGAAGGGGAGGAACTGAAGGAATTTCTTAAAAAACTGGATTTGTAATTTGTTGAATTTGGTATAATAAATACTATATATGGATAATAAATTTATGGATATAAATCCGAAAAAAGGCGGGCACAGGGAATCGCTTTTGTCGGATTTTAACGGAGACTCACGTTTTAAGAAAATTAAGGATATTTGCCTGCATCATTGTTCCTATTGGCGGCGCTGGATAGCGATTCTGGTGGCTTTGGTAATCTTATGGAAGGGTTTAGTTTTATTTGGATTATTGCCGTCACAAAATTTTCCGGCGACAAATCCAAATAAGTGGCAGGCGGTATTTTTGACCAATAACCAGGTTTATTTCGGACATATTAAAAACGCCGGCCGAGATTACACTATTTTGAACAATGTTTATTATCTCCGTGTATCCCAGCAATTGCAGCCGTCGGCATCCCAGCAGCAAATTAGTATTGTGAAATTGGGCGATGAAATTCATAAGCCGGAAGATACTATGTATATTCCAAAGAATCAGATAATTTTTTGGGAGAATATGCAGGATGACTCCGCGGTAGTGCAGGCAATCAAAAATGCAGAGGGAAAATAAACCTATAAAAGATTTTTATATCCGTTCAAAAACGCCCGATAATCCATTTTTTTCTTTCCTTCGGGTTGGACTTCCAGAAGTTCCAGTTTTCCGTTTTTAAGCTCCGCTTTCAGCAACTTTAACCGTAATTGTTTTCCATTTTTTAGATTCAGTATTGTATAAGTTCCTGGTTCCGGATTTAAGGCGCGGATTTTAAGCCAAATCTTTTCCGAATTATCCGCGTTTAAATTTATTTCCGCATCTTCAGTCGCGATTTTTTTGGTGTAAGTTGCATCGGATTCATTTTGAATTTGAGGCGAAATTTCATTTTTAAGCCATTTTGGCAGTGTTTTTAATAAGATTTCCGCGCTAAGTTCCGCCAATTTTTTTGCCAATGTTTCATAAGTATTGTCGTCTGTTATCGGCAATTTTTCCATTGCCAAAATCAGGCCGTGGTCTACTTTTTCGTCAATAAGAAAAATCGTTGTGCCGGTTTCTTTTTCATCATTCAGAATCGCCAATTGGATAGGGGAGGCACCGCGGTATTTCGGCAAAAGCGACGGATGGACTACGATTGTGCCTTTGGGCGGAATTTCAAACAGTTCTTTTTTTAAGATTTTTCCGAAAGCCGCAACCAAAAAGAAGTCAGCTCCCAGTTTTTTCAATTCTTCAAGGTCAATCTGGGCTTTAGCGTCGCGGAACGTTTTAATTGGCGGAAAACCAGCCTTAGTCAGGCTGTCTAAAATAATCTGGGCAAAAGCGGATTCTTGTCCGCCGAAAAATATATAGCGCATTTATTTATCAGCTGATTTTTCTTTTACAGGAACGTATTTATGCAAATCTTTTGTCTTATCAATAAAGATTGAGCCATTGAGATGGTCAGTTTCATGCTGGAAAATCCTTGCCAGCAATCCCCAGGCCTTTATTTTTATTTTTTTGTTGTTTTTATCAAACCCTTCCAGCCAGATTTTTTCCGCTCTTGAAACATTTCCGAATACCTCCGGCACGCTAAGGCAGCCTTCTTCCATGAGGATATTTTCTTCGGATTTTTTAATTATTTTAGGATTAAAAATAGCATAAAATTTTCCGTCCGCCTGGGCGACAAAAACATTCAAGTCCAGCCCGATTTGATTGGCGCTTAAGCCGATTCCGTTGGATTTTTTCATTGCTTCCCGCATTTTTTTGACCAATTCCTGGATTTCTTTTTTTGAATATTTTTTAAAATCAAAATCAATCATCTTTTTCCGAAGAAGTTTCA
>CAYHXS010000063.1:0-3151 GCA_964360665.1 uncultured Candidatus Saccharibacteria bacterium
TAAAGGATGAATTAGGAAGTCCGCCAAAAGAAGGTCAGGATTTAAACAAAAAAATCGCCGAACATCACGGCATAAGCGTTGAAAAACTTGTGGATAGTCCGAATTATGGAATTTTGTGCCAAGAATATAAGGAAGATATACTTTATCAAATTGTCAAAAAACTTGTAGAAAAATTTGATATTACGGAGAAAGAAGCATGGGCAATATTGGTGCATTCTTTGGGATTTTTATAGTAATCCGCGTGTAGGTAAAAATAAATCCCCCGTCAGTTGACGGGGGATTTTTATTACCCGGAAAAAGCTATAACAAATTAAAACCGGAGCTTTTTCTTTATCTGGTTCCGGGAGCCATCCGGTTTTTAGTGTTTCTGTTATTGCCGTTATTTCTTGGCGGGTTGATAATCTGCATAATTTGCTGCATATTTTGATTCATCAAATCTCTTGCCTCACGGTATTCGCCCTCATTCACTAATTGGACTACTTCGCTCAGCATTTCCTGGATTTTCGCCTTGGTTCCGGCGTCACGAACTCGCTTCATCCGGGAATCAATTTGTTTCAGGCGGCTGAGCACCTCCATCAATTCTCCCGGCATTGGATTTTCTTGATTTTCCTGCATAAGGCTGTTAATTTCGTCAAAATCTCCGGAATTCAGCAAAGATTCCATTTGAGAAATCCGCGCCCGGGAATCGCTGATGTAAGCGGTGATACTGCTGACATCCACGCCCATTTTCTGATAAACAGCCGCTCTAATTGTTTTTTCCAGCCTGCTCAATTCTTTTTTCATTTGCGCAATCTGTTTTGGCAATTCCACTTTCACGCGGATTACATTTATAGTTTCCCAAAGATTTTCATCACGAAATTCATGGACGGCTTCCCGAACTGCCTCCATATCGCTTCCGCTGATGGTGGTGCGATATTGGTTCATTTTCTCCAAAAGCTGGTCCACTTCGCCGGTATCGGCTTTATATCTTTTAAGAGTTCTTAAAAAGCCTTTTAATTGACGCTGCATCTGGGTAATGTCCCGAAGCGTTTGCCTGATTTCCCGCGGGTCAATCTGGGGCTCTTGCTGTTCTTCATCGTTAAAATCATCACCTTCAGGCGGCATCATTTCATTCCCTTGCCCATTGCCGCCGCGCTGTGGAGGCATTGACCGCTCTGGCCGGCTCTGCCTGCCATTTTGTTGGTCATTTCTCCCCGGAGACGGAGGCATTGGCTGGCCGCGCCCGTCATCGCGCTGACCGTCCTGCGGAGGCATTGGTTGAATTTGCGGCGATTGTTGGCCGGAAAAATCCCGCGCTCCCGGCTGATCTGGCGAAGAAGGCATAATTGGCCTTTCCGAAGGAGGAACGGCTGATGTTCCACCGCCAGAACCACCTTCGGTGCCGACCGGCTGAACAGGCGCTATCAAAACTGACGGCTCTGCTGGAGCAACTGTTCCGGTTGACGGCGCTAACGCTGGCGCCGGTTCCACAATCCGAACCGGTTCAATCGGAGGCGGAGTTATCATATCTTGAGCAAGATAAAGCATGGTAGCCGGCGTAACTTCACCATAATTCACCCAGCTTCCGCCAACCATACCGGTAGCGGCAACTCCTAAAACTAAAGCTAATAAAGAAGGAATGATTGTCATAAATTTGTAATTATTTTATTTAAATGACCTTTTAATTTTTTATAATAAAAGTATATCAAATCGTCAGAATCCAACAAGTAGCCAGAATTTTGGTAGAATGAAAGAATGATTCGCAGAAAAAGGATAGCAGTCTTAGTTGGCGGGCCGTCTTCGGAACACGAGGTTTCTTTAAAAACCGGCGAAATGGTGGAAAAAAATCTTGATAAGAAAAAATTCAATGTTTTTAAGGTAAAAATAGAAAAAGACGGCCGCTGGCCCATAACAATTGAAAAACTGAAAGAACAAACCGATATCGCTTTCGTGGCTATGCACGGCAAATACGGCGAAGACGGCCAAATCCAGAGTTTATTGGAAACTTTCCAAATCCCCTATACCGGCTCAAATCCCATTGCCAGCGCCCTTGCCATGGACAAAATAAAAACCATGGAAATTCTGCAAAGCCGCGGCCATCTTGTGCCAGAATACTTTACCGCGCGCAAAAATAATTCAGCGTTAAAATGGGACAGCGTCAAAAAAATCAGTCTTCCGGCAGTAATCAAGCCGGCAGACGGCGGTTCCAGCGTCGGAATAAGCGTTATCCGCAGTTGGGGCGAACTGCCGCAAGCGCTTTCCAAAGTTTTTCAATACTCCGATTCAGCGGTTATCCAGCGTTTCATAACTGGAAAAGAGCTGAGCTGCGGAGTTCTGGAAATAAACAGCTCCGTTATTCCGCTTCTCCCGACCGAAATCATTCCCAACCGGGCGAACTTTTTTGATTACCAGTCAAAATACGAAGACGGCGGTTCAAAAGAAATCACTCCCCCAAAACTGCCTAAACCGCTTATTAAAAAAATCCAGCAATCCGCGCTCGCCGCCCATAAACTGCTCGGCTGTTCCGGCATGTCCAGAACTGATATGATATTAGGAACTGACGGAAATTTACATATCCTGGAACTGAACACTATACCGGGTTTAACGGAAACCAGTTTATTGCCGCAAGCCGCGGAAAAAATGGGAATCAATTTTCCGAAGCTACTGGAAATAATTATTGATAGCGCTAATAAAAATGGATGAAAACAAGGAAATAACTTGGCAGTCGCCGGAGTTTGAATATAATTATAAAGATATCGGCTGGTACTGGATGACTATTATTGCCGCGGCAATTTTATTTCTGCTCGCGATCTGGCAAAAAAATCCTCTTTTCGGAATCTTCATAGTTATAGCGGAAATAATGCTTATTTTCTGGGCAAAGGAACAGCCGAAAATTTTAAATTTTATCATCAACAAAAAGGGGGTGGGAATCGGTACCAGACATTTTTACGAATACGACAATATTCAAGGATTTCACGTCCACGAAAGGAGCTATAATAACGAGCTAATCCTGAAAACAAAAAATAAACTGCATCCTTATATTTTCATACTGGTATCCAAGAAGGACATTTCGGCTATTAAAGAATTTCTCAAAAATCATCTGCCCGAAATAGAATACGAGGAATCGCTCACCGAGGCCCTTTCCAGAATCATAAGACTCTGATATTTTATA
>CAYHXS010000064.1:0-2867 GCA_964360665.1 uncultured Candidatus Saccharibacteria bacterium
TTCGGGTTGCGATAAAATTCATTTATCACTTCGTTGCTCCTCCTCAATGTATCTAAAGATACAATTTCGTCGTCGCGTCTTGTGCTAAATAAATTTTATAAGCAACGCGTTTGAAATTTTTATGAAAAAGAGACTCTTTATCGCGATTAATTTTCCGGAAAATATTAAAGACAAAATTGAGAAAGCGCTGGAGAAAATAAAGCATTTATTTACGGACGATGTCCGTTTTATCGGCCGCGCGCAATGGCACATTACTGTTACTTTTCTCGGCTATCAGGGAGACGAATTTTTGCATCCTGTTATAAAGGCAATGGAAAAAGCCGTTAAAAATCTTCCGGCGCAAAAAATTGAATTCGCGGATTTGGATTATGGCCCAAAAGGCGGGCCGAAAAGGATGTTATGGCTTAACGCGGCTCCGGAAACTTCCAAACTATTGGCAGTAATAAAGGAAGATTTGGAAAATGACTTGATGGATCAGGGCGTTATTTTTAAAAAGGAGCACAGGCAATTCCGTGTACATATAACTTTGGCGCGTTTTCTTACGAGACAAAATTTGCCGGAAATCGCCAGGCCGCTGCCGCTTAATTTTGAAGCGGACAGTTTGGACATGATGGAATCACATTTAAAACGCGCTGGAGCGGAATATGAGATTTTGCAGAAAATTCCTTTTACGGAATATAATGAATAAGGACCCATTATTTATTAATGGGCCCTAAGCTGGAGCATATGTTAAAAATCAAACATTGGTTTAAAAATAAGTTGGTTTACCCGATGACCGCGGCAGTGATTATTGCCGGTTTTTTTGCCGGTTATACAATCGGATTGAAACAGCCGCGGCCCGTGGTTCTGGAAAATATTTCCAATACCGAATCAAAAGACCCAAAAACAGATTTTGGAATTTTTTGGGAAGCCTGGGATCTTTTGAAAAAGGAGCATTTTAAGGGCGCGGAAGCGAAAGACAAAGATTTTATCTATGGCTCAATCCGCGGATTGGTCAATTCTCTAAATGACCCGCATACGATTTTTATGCCGCCGGAAGATTCAAAAAAATTTGAAGAAGACGTGATAGGAAGTTTTGGCGGAATCGGAGCGGAAATTGGCATCAAAAACAAGCAATTGGTGGTTATCGCGCCTTTGAAAAGCACTCCGGCGGAACAGGCCGGCCTGAAAGCAGGTGATAAGATTTTGGCTATTGATGAAAAAAGCACTGACGGAATAGAAGTTAATGACGCCGTTAAAAAAATCCGCGGCGCCATCGGCACTGAAGTAAAACTCACTGTTTTCCGCGACAATTGGGAAAAACCGCGAGAGATAAAAATAATTAGGGGCAATATCACTATCCCGACAATTGAATCAAAGTCGGCGGATGATAAAGCGATTGTCGACGCAGTGGCAACCGGAACCGCGAAAGCTCTTCTGGCATCCGATAAAAACATCATTTATATTTCGCTATTTTCTTTCAATCAGAACGCCCCGGATGTTTTTTATAAAGAAGCGTTGAAAGTGCTGGTTGGCAGGGCGGACGGCATGATTATAGATTTAAGGAATAATCCGGGCGGCTTTTTGGAAGTAGCGATTAATCTTGCCGGCTGGTTCGTGGATAAAGGCACTGTTATTGCTTCGGAAAAATTCCGTGACGGCAAAGAATTATTTTTCCGGGCGAATGGCAACGCGGCGCTGAAAAATATTCCGACGGTGATTTTGGTCAATAAAGGTTCAGCCTCGGCTTCGGAAATTCTGGCCGGCGCTTTGCGCGCTATCCGCGGAATAAAACTGGTCGGCGTACAGACTTTCGGCAAAGGCACGGTCCAGGAACTCAGGAAGTTGAGCGACAATTCGGAAATCAAATTGACTGTGGCTAACTGGGTATTGCCGGACGGAACGATTATTGACGAGAAAGGATTAAAGCCGGATTTTGAAGTGGAGATTAAAGATGAAGACGCGGCAAAGAAAAAAGACCCCCAGCTGGACAAAGCAATGGAGGTTTTGCTTCAGGAGATGGATAAAAAATAATCCGCCAATCGGCGGATTATTTTTTAGAGTACATTTACTTCGGTCACGGTACGGCGGGAGCCGTCAAAACGAATTTTTTTAACAGTCTTATATTTTACTTTGCCGTCTTTCAGCGCGAATAAAGTGTCGTCTCCGGCCTGTTTTACGTTATCGCCAGGAAGATATTTATTTCCGCGTTGGCGGATGATAATTTGGCCGATTGCCACCGGCTGGCCGTCGGATTTTTTAACCCCTAAACGTTTTGACTCTGATTCTCTGGCGTTATGCGCCGCTCCGGCTGATTTAGTATGTGCCATAATTTAGTTTATAATTATTAGTAAATAGTTTATAGTTTTATATAAAATATGTCAACTTCTAAAAAATGGATTATTTTAATTTTGTTAGCCGCGCTTTTGGGCGTTGGCATTGGTTATTTATGGGGGAAAGACAACAGTCCGGCGCCGATTATTATTGAAAAAGCGAATTAGTAATTAGAAATTGGTAATTAGAAATTTATTGTAGATATCCAACTTGCTTTAACCAATATATATTCTCCCATTCCCAAAGTTTTTTGGCTCCCAAAAAAGCTTCAAAATCTTCTTTCCAGAACGGAAATTCCTGCAGTTCCACCACGCCGGTCAGATCTGACCAAGCGTGCTCTTCCGGCGGGCAAGGGGATTTTTTACCGCGGCGAATTTTATTCCGTCCGCCTTTAGGCCGCATGGTGGAACCGCATTTCAGGCAAGAATGAATCTGGTCAATACGTAAAATCCATCTGGTCTCCAAACTCGGCAATTCCGTCAAAAGCGCTTCCAGATAAGCGGAGGTTTGGAGATTATAATCGCGGTAAATTGCCTGCGAGGTTTTGATGTCCA
>CAYHXS010000065.1:0-2823 GCA_964360665.1 uncultured Candidatus Saccharibacteria bacterium
AGCTTTTGGCGCCTCCGAAGTTGCCGTACGACAAACAGGCAGCTTGTCTCATTTAAAGCGAAGCTTATCTTTTATAAGCGAATTTTGCGTAGCGATAATGCAAAATAATGAGCAAATAGCGTAGTGAGCCGGGTTCCCTCTGCGAAGGGTGGCGAACAGCGTTATGAGTGAATATATTTTGCTTGTCGCGAAGCAGTATGAGCGAAAAAGATAAGTTGAGCGGAAAGTTATTAACAGAAAAATTTGCGCGGCTGGGCGGATAACAGTTAAAATTTCAGTATGGCCGCCGGAAGTTCCAAACAAAATTTGTCCGATGAATTAGTAAACGCTTCTTTTTCAGAGAACGCTCTGAAGATGATGAAGAAGCGTTTTTTGTTGCACGGCGATGACGGAAATCAGGAAACGCCGGCGCAGATGTTCCGCCGGGTGGCGCGCGCGTTGGCGGAAGTGGAAAAGGATTACGGCGCTAATGATGATTTTGTCCGCAAAACTGAACGGGATTTTTATGAAATAATGGCAAGGCAGGAATTTACTCCTGCCGGCCGCACCATTACCAATGCCGGCAGCCCGACTGCTTTAGTGGCGAATTGCATCGTGCTTCCGATTTTGGACAGCATGGAAAACATTTTCCAAACCCTTAAAGACGCGGCGCTTCTTCAGCAGGCGGGTTCGGGATTGGGATTTTCTTTTTCACATTTGCGTCCGTCGCTATTTTCAACCAAGCGTTCGCGCGGAGTTTCTTCCGGCCCGGTGTCTTTTTTGGAGGTTTATAATCAGGCGTTCGGCGTTATAAAACAGCAGGGCCGCCATGGCGCTAATATGGCGATCATGACTGTTGATCATCCTGATATTTTGGATTTTATAAATTGTAAAAAAGTGGAAGGCCGGATTAGAAATTTCAATATTTCTATCGGTTTGTCGGATAGATTCATGAATGCGGTTATGAATAAGCCGGATGAATTATGGATGGCGGAGTTTAACGGAAAGATGATGAAGCCGCGGAAAGTAATCCGGGCGAAAAACGGTTCAGTCAATGATTTTGAAGAAGTGGATATTACCGCCAGGCAGTTATTTGACCGGTTGGTGGAGTGCGCCTGGACTAATGGCGAACCGGGCGTGGTGTTTTTAGATACGGTGAATAAGCATAATCCTTTGCCTGGGCTTGGCGAGCTTGATGCCTGCAATCCTTGCGGTGAACAGTTTCTGCATCATTATGATGTTTGTAATTTGGGTTCAGTAAATCTCGCGGCTTTTGTCCTTCGGCAAGCTCAGGATAAACCGGAGATTGATTGGAATCGGCTGCGGTTTGCCGTCAGGGCGGCGATCCGGATGCTGGATAATGTCATTGACCGTTCCGATTTTCCGGTTCCAAAAGTAACGGAAATGATGAAAAAAAACCGCCGCGTCGGACTGGGCATAATGGGATTTGCCGATTTATTGTACCAGTTAAAAGTAAAATATAATTCACAGGAAGGGTTCGTGCTGGCGGAAAAAGTAATGTCATTTATCCAGAAAGAAGCGGAACAGATATCCGGGGAACTGGCGGAAAAAAAGGGTGTATTTCAAAATTATGATTTGAGCGTTTTTAAGAGTCGCGGAATTAAACGGAGAAATACCGCTTTGACTACGGTGGCGCCGACCGGCTCAATTTCCATGATGTTTGAAGCTTCCAGCGGCATTGAGCCGAATTTCGCGCTGCTTTACACGAAACAGGACAAGGACGGCCATCAATACCATTATTTGAATAAATATTTTGAAAAAGCGCTGGCAGAGCAGGGGATTGAATTGGAAAAAGTGCGGGAAGAATTGATGAAAACCGGAAGCATCCAAAATCTGGAATGGCTGCCAAAGAACCTGCGCGACACTTTTGTGGTTTCCATGGATATGTCCGCGGAAGAACATATCGGCATCCAGGCGGCTTTTCAAAGGCATGTTGATAATTCCATTTCCAAAACAATTAATTTTCCGAACAGCGCGACAAAAGAGGATGTGGCTAAAGGTTATATTTTGGCTTGGCAAAGCGGGTGTAAAGGAGGAACGGTTTACCGCGAGGGTAGCCGTTTGGTCCAGATTTTGAACATCGGCACTGGTGAAAATATAATTGCTCCGACTGAAGTCGGCGATGAGCGGACGGAAAAATTGGCCGAAGAAGTTCCGAAATGCGCGCCAAAACCCCGGCCGGAAGTGCTTACCGGACAAACTTATAAAGTTAAAACCGGTTACGGCAATTTATACGTAACGATAAATAATGACGAGCGGGGAGAGCCGTTTGAGGTTTTTGCCACCATCGGCAAGAGCGGCGGATTTTTCCAGGAACAAAGCGAAGGAATTTGCCGGCTGATTTCTCTGGCGCTTCGTTCTAGTGTGAGCGCTGATGAGATTATTAGTGATTTGAAAGGAATCCGCGGCCCAATGCCGATGATGACTAGCAAGGGCACGGTGCTTTCTTTGCCGGACGCGATAGGGCAGATTTTAGAGGAACATATAAAATATCTCCGCGGCGAAATTCCGAAATTGGAAGCGGGAAAGTCGGAAACGCTGTCAGACCATCTGAATAAAGAGGCTTTGGTTCCGGTTGTTTCGTCCGTAAAAAACATAAAAACAAAAAAGAAATCCATTGCGGATTTCGGCATGATGCCCGGCTGTCCGGAATGCGGGAGTTTGCTGGAAATGAGCGAGGGCTGCATGTCCTGCAAAGTCTGCGGGTTCTCGCGTTGCTTTTAAATCTTACATTAAATCCCTTTTCTTTTCTTCAAATTCTTTTCTGTCTATTTCTCCGCGGGCATATCTTTCCTTCAGCGTTTCCAAAGGAGATTTTTCTCC
>CAYHXS010000066.1:0-2635 GCA_964360665.1 uncultured Candidatus Saccharibacteria bacterium
CAAAAAATTTACTTATACTCATATGGGTTATAATTTGAAGCCGGTTGAAATGATGTTTGCTTTTGGGCTCGTGCAATTAAAAAAACTTGATGAAGTAATCAAGATTCGCAAAGATAATTTTGACTCCCTGCTTAAGTTTTTTAAGGGTTACGAAAAGTATTTTATATTGCCGAAAGAGCATCCGAAAGCAAAAGTTACCTGGCTGGCGTTTCCTTTAACGATTAAGGACGGCGCCCCTTTTGAAAGATTTGAATTAATCAAGTTTTTGGAAGAACGTAATATTCAAACACGCCTTTTGTTCGCGGGTAATATTTTGCGCCACCCGGCGTATAAAAATTTGCCGCACAGAATAGTGGGGTCTTTGGCTAATGCCGATAAAATTATGAAAGATTCTTTAGTTATCGGAGCGCATCACGGCATGACTCCGGAAATAGTTGATTATGTTAAGGAAGTCTTTACTGATTTTTTGAAGAATAAATAATGCCTAAATTAAAAATTCTTTTTGCCATCGGCCGGTTAAGCGTCGGCGGGGCGGAAAAATTATTGGTAAATCAATTGCTCGTTGTGGATAAGGAAAAATTTGACCCTTATCTTTTATCTTTGTTTCCGGAGAAAAAAGAAGCGACTTTCGAGGAGAAAATTATTTTAGCCGACGACCGTTGGAAAAAATTGAATTTCCGGTCTTTGTTTGATTTGGTCGCTTGGTTTAATCTTTTTAAGTTTCTTAAAAAAGAAAATTTTGACGCGGTTGTAACCGCGCTTTTTTCTGCCAATCTGATTGTCCGCGTTGCCGCGATTATCACGGGAATCCCGGTAATTATCATTCATGAGCATAATATATATGAAGATAAGCATCGCTGGCAGATTTGGATGGATTGGGTCTTGTCAAAATGGACCGATAAAATTATCACTGATTCTGATGCGGCTAAATATTTTACCGCCAAACAAGAAAATATTCCGGTGGAAAAATTTTTGACGATGTACGCCCCGTCTTTTGTTGATAAAAGTAAGGGCAAGAATCCAGGTTTAATCCGCAAGGAATTAGGTTTGCCGGGAGACGCAAAAATTATATTGACTATCAGCCGTCTGGTAATAGAAAAAGGCCATAAATATCTTATTGATGCCGCCAAGCTGGTGTTGAAAGAATTTCCTGATGCTTATTTTCTGATAGTCGGCTGGGGGCCGTTGGAAGAAAGCTTAAAGTTAAAAGTTAAAAGTGAAAAGTTGGAAAGCAGGGTTTTATTTCCAGGGTTATTCCTCGGTAAATCAGATATTGAAAATATTCTGCCGGTTGCGGATATTTTTGTTGACCCGTCCACGCGAACTGATATGCCGTTTTCAATTATGGAGGCGTTGAGTTTCGGAAAACCAGTGGTGTCAACCACAATCGGCGATATCCCGATTTTCGTTAAAAATAATGAAACGGGCTTTACGGTTCCGCCGGCGGATTCTTTTAAGCTCGCGGAGAAAATTTTAATTTTACTCCGGGACGGGGAATTAAGGGAAAAAATGGGAAAAACCGGCATGGAAATGGTAAGGCCGTATACGATAAAAAATTATGAGAAAACTCTTGAGGATTTAGTGAAGTTATATTTAATATGATTCCTTACGGCCATCAATCAATTGATAAATCCGACATTAAAGCAGTTATTGAAGTATTAAAATCGGACTGGTTAAGCCAGGGACCGAAAATCAGCGAATTTGAGGATGCTTTGGTGAAATACTGCGGTTCCAAATACGCCGTGATTTTTTCAAGCGGAACAGCCGCGTTGCACGCCGCTTATTTTGCCGCTGGTTTAAAATCCGGCGATGAGTTTATCACCACTCCGCTTACTTTTGCCGCTACTGCCAATGCCGGGCTTTATCTGGGCGCGAAACCAATTTTCGCCGATGTGGATGAAGATGGTAATTTGGATCCAAAGGAAGTTATTAAAAAAATAACTTCTAAGACTAAGCTGATCAGCGTTGTGGATTTTGCCGGACTTCCGGCGAAACTGGATGAATTCAAAAAAATCGCTCATGAATACAATCTGGTACTGGTTGAAGACGGCTGCCACGCGCTTGGCGCGAGTTATAAGGGAAAGAAAATCGGTTCTGTGGCTGATATGACCGCGTTCAGTTTTCATCCGGTAAAGTCTATTACTACCGGAGAAGGCGGCGCCGTGCTTACTGACAACAGAGATTATTACGAGAAAATGAAAGTTTTCCGGCACCATGGGATTGTCCGCGAGCCGAAGAAATTTAAATCACCTTCTCCTGGCGATTGGTACCATGAGATGCAGGAATTGGGTTTTAATTACCGGATTACGGATATTCAGGCGGCTTTGGGGAATTCCCAGCTTAAAAGACTGGATAAGTTCATAAAAGCAAGAAAGAAAATAGCGGGCGCCTACAATAAAGCGTTAAAGAAATTTTCCGATAAAATTACGCTTCCTTCGGACGGCGGCGACTTTTCTTCTTCGTGGCACATTTATGTAATCAGATTGAAAGGCGGATTAATCAAAAAACGGACGGAGATTTTTAATAAATTAAGAGAGGCGGGAATTGGAGTCCAGGTTCATTATATTCCCGTTTATTTACACCCATACTATCAATCTTTGGGATATAAAAAGGGGATTTGCCCTAAAGCCGAACT
>CAYHXS010000067.1:0-2496 GCA_964360665.1 uncultured Candidatus Saccharibacteria bacterium
GTGCCTGGGCGGTGAATCGAACACCGGACGCCAGCCTCTTCAGGGCTGCGCTCTACCACTGAGCTACCCAGGCATTTTTCAAATTGTAATTTTTATTGTAATTAAAAAATACGCAAATAACAAGAGAATATAATTTTGAGCGGGTAACGGGAGTCGAACCCGTGTCTTCAGGTTGGAAACCTAACATAATGCCGTTATACGATACCCGCTTTGTTTGTATTATAGACACGCCGAATTAATTTTTCAATTATTGATTATTCCGATTAATTGCCTTTATAATAAATGATATTATGGGATTTTCCAGAAATACCAAATCAACACTTTCGCTTTTATTGTTTTTAGCCGCGTTGGGCGCGGTTGGATATTATTTTTATTATTTATCCGCGAGAAGTTTTGTTCCCGCCCAATTTACGGAAGCGCGGATTAACGGTTCCAAAATTGCCCAGGAAATTGTTTCCTCAACCGAGGAATCATTGAAAAATCTTAATGTTATTTCTGAAGAAGACCGCAAGAGCCATCCTTTGACCGCTTTAAATTTGGTCAATGAGGAATTGGAAAGGGCGAAGGAGTCGCGGAAAAAAGCAATTTCTTTGACCGGTGAGCTGGATGTAATGGCGCGTTTCGGCGTGCAAATTGTTCCGGTACGGGCGAGAAATCTGGCCATGGAAGCGATAAGCCATGAAATTTCTTTGGTCAGCCATCTTATAGTTTATAATGATGTGCTTAACGGCCTTTTGCAGACTCTGGAATTTAAGTTTTCAGGAGATATCAGCGGTTATTCAAACGAGGTCCAAAACCTTGTAAAGAGCATGAATGCCGAGGCGGAGGAAATAAATAACCTTAATAAACTTTTTAATGAAAAAATGAAAGAGTTTGATTCCTTAACCGGATAGATACTGAATTGGTCGGAGTGCTGGGAATCGAACCCAGGCCGCGTGCTCCCAAAGCACGCATACTGCCACTATACGACACTCCGTTTATTTGATTTCACCTCTTTAAATTAATCTATTTCTAATTTAGAATCAATATAAATAGATTTTTTGTCTTTGCCCTCGTAGCTTAATGGATAAAGCAGGACTCTTCTAAGGTCTTGATAGGGGTTCGATTCCCTTCGAGGGCACACCCGGGCGTATTTTAAAGAAAATTATCCCTGAAACAGGCCTTTTTTGCCATAATTGGAGGTTAAAACAGGGGATTAAAATTTAATTCGCGACTTTCCGATTTTTTGGCGTATTTATGCACAATTTCATTTAGGGTACCTGGCATGTGAATGCTAAAATAATATAGTAGGCAGGTTCTAACTTCGTTAGCAAAAATTAAATGAAAGATAATAAAAATAGGCCTACATTTTTTTGTGTTTTGCTTATTGTCTTAATAGGCCTAGTTTTTGTTTTTCAAAAAGCCGAAGCGTTTGAATATAATCCCGGATATAATTTAAACCCTATTTTCAAATCAGGAAACGAATTTATTGCCGGCTTTAACGCAAGAATTGTCCCTGCCTCCAGAATGCGTCTTTCTGTTTCTCAGCCGGTTAAATTTTCCGCTGATAATCTTATAAAAATCGGGCAAACGGCGGCGGAGATTGTCGGCCAATTGGCAGGCCGCCTGGAACTTTCTTTGGACGATAAAAATATTTTATATGCCCAAAATGTTGCCGTTGTGCCGCCTGTTTCCATAGACCAGGAAAAAATAAATGAAGCCTTTAACAAGGTTGTCAATGAAATAAGGAGTTTTTTTGGTCAGAAACTAGTCAGCATTCCGAAGAAAAAAGAAATCGGTCCTCAGCCGCTTTTGCCGCCTCCGCAGATTTTGACCGAAGAGCAGAAAAAGAATTTAAAAGACATCGGCGCAAAAGCGGCCAAAGCGGTATCGGATGCCGTAAAGCCGAAATCTCAAACGGAAACAGTCACAAAAAAAGTTCCGGCCGAAGGTCCTGAGTATCTCCGAAGGGCCGAAGGTCCTGAGTATCTCCGAAGGGCCGTGCCAATGATTGATTTGACCGAAGAACAGGAAAAATTAAAAGAGGAAGCCGCCGCGGCTAAAGAAAAACTGACCGAGATTTTTAATCAAGACTTTATCAAGGAGGGGGAAAAAGAAGCTGCACCGTTAGTTTCACCGGCTGTTGCGCGGGAACAAAGGCAGGAAGTAGTGGAGGGCATAAGGAATTTCTTTAATCTGAGCAGGTTTTTCAAAAAAGAAACTGTTGCCCAGCCCGAAGAAACGGCGCCGGCTGCCCAGCCGCAGGAGATTGACGAGAAGACTATTGATTTACTGACGGCCAAAATCAGCGCGAAACTTCCGCAAGTCCAGCAAGTGCTTAAAGAAACGCGGGTGGAGAAAGAAACCCAGACCAAGGAAACCCAAGTGTTTCTTGACCAGCAAAGGCTTGACCAGGTTAATAAGAATCTTGAACAAATAAAAAGACAGCAAGAAATTGACCGGCAAGTAACACAGAATTTATCGCTGGTCGGCAAAATTGACCAGATTAGAAATGTA
>CAYHXS010000068.1:0-2418 GCA_964360665.1 uncultured Candidatus Saccharibacteria bacterium
GATCGAACCTGCGACCTCGGCCTTATGAAGACCTCGCTCTACCACTGAGCTACACCGGCATAACTTTAAAGCAATTTTAATTTTAAGGGATCGAACCCGACCCCTATCCTCATATTAGCTCTAGACGCGTTGTTAGCCAAAATAAAATAGATCAAGGCATTCCGACGCGATTGGCGCTTATTGCGCATCAAGGAGGAATAACGCAGAGATATTTTATTTTGGCAACAACCCTTCGGGACGCAGCTATTTTATTTACTCACGTTGTTGCTCCTCCTCAACGTGGTTTGCACCACAGTTTCGTCGTCGCGCCTAGTGAATTAAATAAAATAGCTTGCGTCGCGTCGGAGATTAATATGAGGATAGGGGTCTAACCTCGGCCTTATGAAGACCTCGCTCTACCACTGAGCTACACAGGCATGGATATTTCTTTTCCTATACCCTATTTCACCAAAAAAATCTCTTCTTGTCCATTATCAAACTTTTTTTCAAAACGGTTATCCACCGACAAAACTCCGAAAAAAACCGGATTCCTTCTTTTTTCCAGCAAAATATATTTCACGCCCAAATCATTTTTCAGCGCCGAATAAATTTCCCTTCTGCCGGAAAAAGAACAATCCGGGTCAGTGCAGGTAAAATCGCCGATTTCATCTTTGGAAATGAAATGAAATTCCCAGTACAAAGCCGAGTCATAAACATACTGGTAAATCGGGTCTATGCCCGCGATATAATAATTTTTTTGATTCCAGAAAAATAACGGGGCGAAATTATCCCAATGCGTGTTAAAAACAACATCGCCGGCATTGCTGTTTTCCGAAAGCCAATTGGCGGCATCGCGAAGATAATCCGGCGGAGCCGCGTCATCGGCGAAAATTACCGCTTCCCGATAAAGCGTATATGGAATCATTATTAAAAAAGTAATAAGAATTACCGCCGAAAAAACATCTCGATAAGATTTTCTCGTTGCCAAAAAACTGTAAACCGCCCCGACGAATAAAATGCCGAAGGCAACCCATAAAGTGTAGGCGCGGCGGGCGACAAAAATGCTCATCAGAAAAAAAACTAGCGACAGCAATCCGCTGCCGGCCAAAAATAACTGGGTATCCGCTGAAAGTTTTTTTGCTTGGTCGCGAAATTTGTAAAAAATCCAAACCGCCAAAATTATCGCCAAAATCCATAAGACAAAAAACAAGGCAGAAAGGCTGATTGTCATATTAAAACTTATCGGGGCAATCTCTTTCCCGAAAAGCAGTGGCAGACGGGATTTCTCCATAAACAGCTGAAAAATCTGGATATAAGTAAGTTGGAGTCCGGCCAAAGGATGCGGGCGCAAAAGCGCGCCTAAAAGCATTCCGCCGAATACGGCCGCGAATTTATCCCATTGCAGACTCCAGCTTCTGTCTATAAAAATCTTTTGAAAAATCCTCATCCCCAAAACCAAAAACGCCAGCCCAAAACCAATCCAAAACTGGCTTTCATGGAAAAAAGTAAGGCTGGCGCCGATAAGCCCGACTTCCCGCCAGGTTCCTTTAATTAAAAAAGAAAATAAAAGAATTCCGGCCGCCAGTGAAAGCACGTGCGGCCGCGCCATCAAAAGCATATAAAGCGAGTGCGGCACCGCCAGTAAAAATAAAAACGGCCATAACGCCGGCAAGGAAAAATTATGCCGCCGCGCCGTCCAAAAATAAGCCGCCAGCAGCGCAAAAGTTATTAAAACTCCGGCCAGTTTAATTCCGAAAGTAAAATTATTAATAAGCGTAAACGGAATCAACAAGAGATGAAATCCATACCATAAGTCCGCGCCATATTCTCTGATAACGGAATTGCGAATCCAGGGAAAATCAGTGTCAAAACCGTGGCTTGGCAATAAGGAAGCGTGCCGGAAATGGTAAAAACTGTCCATGTCGGGAATTTTCGGCGAACTGAACTGCAAAACAGCGGATACCAAAATAGCAGCAACAACAAACCAAACAATATCTTTTCTAAACGCCATACTGGTTGCGGGAGTTGGATTCGAACCAACGACCTTCTGGTTATGAGCCAGACGAGCTGACCGCTGCTCTATCCCGCTCTTAAAATATACATATTTGAACCAAAAAAGGCAAATAAATTCGCCAAAATTTTCTAATGCGCGGTAGATGGGATTTCTTTTCACCCGTCGCTCGCGCGTGCTTCGCACAGGTTCGCTCCTCCTTCAAAGCCCGGGTTTCCAAAAACATAAAGCAGTTTATGTTTTTGGAATACCCTTCAAATCCCCCTCAATCATACAAAATCTAAAATACCCCAAAGAGGGTATTTTAGATTTGCGCGGTAGATGGGATTTGAACCCACGGTCTCCTCCGTGACAGGGAGGCGCTTTAGGCCGCTAAGCTACTACCGCATTATTCTATTATAAATCTATTTACTTAAGGCAATCTATCC
>CAYHXS010000069.1:0-2335 GCA_964360665.1 uncultured Candidatus Saccharibacteria bacterium
TATTGATTTGAGCCGTATTGAACCCGAATTTGATAAATTGGATTTTGAGCGCCAAAATAATATATTAAAATTTATAGATAGTAGGGTAGATAATGCGTACGAAAAAAAAGTGGGAGAAGCCGCTGTTTTATCTGAAAGACTGTATGAATATCTTTCGCAGAACCGTTCTTATTTGAAAAATATGACCGAATTTCTTGATAAAAAGGCCGGTTTTAAATTTGATGTGGGACTTTTGGATAAGATAAAAAATATGAGCATTGATGATTTGCAGAAGAGCATAAAGACTATGGCTTTAACCAGAAGTCCGCATTGGGGCGGGGGACTCACGCTTTCTAACCCTCATCTTGGCACCTATGAAAGTTTGAGTGATTTTATAAAAGAACATGGTTTTAAAGAAGGCAGGGAAAAGATTTCTGAAGTGTTGGGGAAAATAGCAATTAATCTTCGAAATAAATAAAAATATGGACTTAACACAATTATTAAATAAAGAATTAGGTTTGGAAAACTTATCTCAAGAAGAGAAAGAAAAAATTATAGCCAGATTTGGCGAGTCCCTGCTCAAAAGAATAATTCTTAGAATTTATCAATTTTTATCAGAACAGGACAGGAAGGACTTGGAAGCGCTCCAAAATGGCGGCGAAGAAAAAATCAATAAATTTTTAACGGAGAAAGTTTCAGATTTGGAAAAAATAAGGGAAGAGGAATTAAAGTTGTTATTAAATGATTTTAAAGAGTTTATTAAAGAGATTGCGTAAATTTTTTAAAAAATCCATATAATGATTTTATGAAAAAAAATTCCAATGCTATAACTTTAATTGGGATGCCTGGTTGCGGAAAATCCACTATCGGAAAAATGCTTGCGGAAAAATTAGGCTGGGATTTTGTTGATTTGGACAGTCTCATTAAAGAGACCACCGGAAAAAATCACGCGGAGGTTTTAGCTGAAAGTGGCGATCAAGAATTTATTAAGCTGGAGGGCGAGTTGGCATTAGGAATTAATTTTAACAAACTTATTTTTGCTCCGGGTGGGAGCATTATTTATTCGCCGGAAGCGATGGATAAATTAAAAAAAGAAACCGGCATTTTTTATTTGTATTTACCGATTGAGGAAATCAAAAGCCGTCTGCGGGACAGTCTGTGGTCTCGCGGCGTAGTTGGGCTTAAAAATAAAGGGCCGGAAAACCTTTTTGAAGAGAGAGATATTCTTTACAGAAAATACGCGGAGAAAATCATTGATTGCGGCGGTTTGTCCAAAAAGGAAATATTAAAAATAATAACGGGATGAAATTTTACAGCACCAATAACCCTCCTTCGCCGGAGGCTTCGGCGGGCAAGAAAATCAATTTAGTGGATTTTAAGACCGCGCTCTTAGCTGGATTGGCTCCTGATAACGGCTTATTTATGCCGGAAAAATTCCCGAAATTGTCCGGGAAATTTTTTGAAGAAATCGGGAATAAAAAATTTTGGGAAATTGCCGTTGATATCGGTAAAAAATTTATTGGCGATATTCCGCGCCATGATTTGGAGGAAATCGTCAAAGAAGCTTTTGATTTTGAGATTCCCGTTAAGGATTTGGGGAAAAATCTGTACGTTTTGGAGCTTTTTCACGGACCGACTTTGGCCTTTAAGGATTTTGGAGCGCGGTTTATGGCGAGGGTGATGAACTATTATTTGAAGCAAGGCAAGAAAAATTTGAATATCATTGTGGCGACTTCCGGAGATACCGGTAGCGCCGTGGCTCAGGGATTTTATGGCCTATCCAATGTAAAAGTTTTTGTTCTGTATCCGAGCAAAAGGATTACCGAACTGCAGGAAAAACAAATGGCGACTTTAGGGAAAAATATCGTTGCGATTGAGGTGGGCGGAAGTTTTGATGATTGCCAGAAATTGGCAAAACAGATTTTAAGCGATGGAGAACTGAAAAAGAAATTCAATTTCACTTCGGCTAATTCCATAAATTTCGGCCGTTTATTGCCACAGTCGTTTTATTATCTTTGGGGTTATGCTCAAATGAAAAAAATCGGCATTAAGGAATTTGTTTATTGCGTTCCGAGCGGAAATTTTGGCAATTTAACCGCCGGGTTAATGGCAAAACGCATGGGAATGAATGTTTCACGGTTTATTGCCGCGACCAATGCGAATGATGTTTTTCCCCGGTATCTTGAAACCGGAAAATTTGTTTCACGCGTTTCACGTGAAACAATTTCCAACGCGATGGACGTCGGCAACCCGAGCAACTTCGCCCGTCTGCTGGATATGTACGGAAATAACGTGAAACAAGCCGAAGGTCCTGAGTATTCCCGAAGGGCCGAAGGTCCTGAGTATTCCCGAAGGG
>CAYHXS010000070.1:0-2226 GCA_964360665.1 uncultured Candidatus Saccharibacteria bacterium
CAGTTAAAGTCATATTTTGAATATGATGTATCAAAATTTTTTATTTGGCAAGAGTTAGGGTCAAACTAGGCTCCGACTATTTGCCTAACTGTACCGACACCCTAATAACGCTAACCCCAAAAAACTCTGTTCGGCTGACCGCCTCCATCCCTCGGGAATACTCGGGACCTTCGGTTTATAAAGCCCCGCTTTAGCGGGGCTAAGTTGTTCCCACTGCCAGCCCGATGCCAGCCTCACAGAATTTTTAGATTTGGCGTGAAAGCAAGAAGGGTGAGCTATACCTGTTTGTCATGCGGCAACTGCCGGAGGCGCATCAGCTCGGTATCGCTAAAAGCGATTGATGCGCCGAGGCGTAGGCAGCGCACCGCGCTGGCGGGGCGAATGCCGGTGCCGCAGATAAATAGGTATAGCGAATAAACAAGTTGAGGAAAGAGAAAAATTCAGAGCGATAGCTGCCGCACGGAAGACAATTTCCTGTGTTAATTGTATGGGGGTGGAAATTTCTACACGGTTATGCTATACTCTTAGTAAGTGAATAAAGGATAATTAAGTTGTAAAAGGTATGTGAGGAACCTATTTTTTTATAGGTTTTTTCATTTTTAAGCATGTTTATACAAAATTTAAAAGTTAATCTAATAGGTGGAACAGCTCTTTTGAGCTTATTTTTCGTCCCTGTAAGCGGCGTTCCCACGGCTTTGGCGGCGCAGAATCCGTTAAATGATGCGGTTGTGGAAAACCCCGGCCTTTTGCCGACCAATCCGTTTTATTTCATTAAAAGTTGGCGCAGAACCGCGCAAAGGACCATTACTTTGAATTTAATCAAAAAAACCGAATTGGAGCTGGATATTTTAAATGAAAAATCGTCTGAAATTAGCCGTTTATACGATGTGCTGGATGGCGGCAGTGAAGCTATCCGTGATGCTGTCCGTCCTTATAATGAAAGCCTGGACCGTTTTCAGTCTTATGCTAATGGCATAAAAGACAACAGTAAAAACATCCAGGTAGACAAACTTTTGAATAAGGCGTTGGAAATTGCCGTAAAGAATTATGCAGTTTTCAACAGTTTGGAGAACAGGAGCGATCTCAGAATTCGGGAATCTTTGGAGCGGTCGCAGGATAAATTGGCGGAAGTAATGGCCAATTTGTTCAGCCGTTTGGACATTCAGGATAATTTTCAGAATCGTTTGGAAAAATTGATATCCAATAATGAATCTTTGGTTCAGCTTCTGACCATTGGTGAGTTTTTAAATGATTTGGAAGTAAAGACAGCGCCCGATTCTTTGCTTAAAGATGTTTTATTTCAGATAAAAGAAAATATTTTGATGGAAATCCAGGCGGCCTTGGAAGCGGCCCGATCCGATGGTGGCTTGCCCGGCCAAACCCTGGCCGGCATTTTAGAATCATTGGCCGGCAGCCGGGCGCGCCATATTATGATTCTTGATGATTTAAGGGATTTGATTACCGATTCCGATTTGAAAAATGAGCTGTCAATTGTTCGCCAGCGTTTGTTGGATTTGGCAAAAGAAGAAAAATCAATTGGTAAACCGGCGGTGGAAGCGGCAATCAGGCAGGCGCGGGCGGCAGTTCAGCTTTTGGAAGAAAAGATTAAGAGCGTGAACGTTAAAAGTAATTCTTTGAATGTTTTGGTGGCGCGCGCCAAATTTAATTTAACTCAGGCGGAAACTTCTTTTGAATCCGGCCAGTACGGCGAAGCGTTCGGGCAAGCTACAGCGGCTTTCGCGGCGGCGAAAAACGCGTTGAGCCAGATCGGCAGTTTCAGCATTGAACAGGAATTGAAGAAATTGAAATCCCGGTATGACAGTTTGTTTGAAACCGCTCAGGACAGCGGTTTAACCGCGGAGCAATTTCCGGATTTGTTTAATTTGCTGTCCGCCGCCGAAAAATCTTTAGTAAAAGTTTCAGATTTGGCATCGGCGAAAAATTACAGTTTTGACAAAGTCAGCCAGGCGTTCAGAGAAGCGAAGCTGTCTGTCGCGCGTGCGGATCGGCTTTTGGGCGATTTATTGAAAAAGCTTCAGGAAAAAACAGAATTCAAAAAATCCGACCAGCCGCTAATTCAGCGGGTGCTTCCGGTCAGCGCGGAAAGAGAAAAAGAAATCCGGAAAGAGGCTATTAAGAGCCTATCTCAATAATAATCCTCAAACGCGTTGCTGAAATAAATAAATTAGTTCAAGGCGCGACGACGAAATAGTGGTTGAAGACCAC
>CAYHXS010000071.1:0-2204 GCA_964360665.1 uncultured Candidatus Saccharibacteria bacterium
CGGTTCCGCAAAGAGATAAGCTGAGCCTGAATTATAATTTATAAATAAATATTGCCGTACCGGCACGGTCAATAAATCCGTAAGGATTTTCCAGCCAGCGGTATTCATCCGCGGGATTTTTATAAAAATCCGCAACTGGCTTTGCCAGCGCGCCTTGAAAAGTATTGACGGAAATGGCCAGCCAGGAAATTCCTTCGTCTTTTGGATTGCCTTTAGCCGACCACCAGGGAACAAATTGGTTTCCCAGATAATAAGCCGGGTCTCCGCCGCCGAAATAATCAACAGCAATTTTTTCTTCCGGTCCGATATTAACCTGAACCCATTTCTGCAGGCGCTTTAAATCCTGCCCCCAATCAAAATTGGAATCAGTAACATAATAAAATCCATTCTCACGCCACCCGGAAAATTCATTAAAATAAGACAAAAAATACGGGGCAGCAATGGTAGTCTCCGCAATGAGCCAAACCGCCAAAGCGCTTAAAATAAAAGTTTTCACCCAAAAACTTAATACAGAATGGATGAAATTTTCCGTTGTTTCCCATGCATTGAAAGGAATCTGGTACGGCTGGGACAAAAACCAATTTTTAATCGCGCCGGACGCCAGTATATATATAAAAGGAAGCGTGGGTAAAATATGCCGGACACCGATATTCAACGGGCTGGCAATGCTAGAAAACCAATATATGGCTATAAAAACCAAAAATGAAAATTCCGTAAAACGGACATTTAAATATTCCCTGAATTTTACCGGAATCAATCCTATTTTATATCTCAAGCCGGCAAACGCGGCCGTTATCCGCCAAAATCCCAGCATTAATCCGATAAATACCATTGCCAATATCGGCAGCGGTTCCTTCATCAGGTAAACCAGCGGAAAATAATACCACCAGCCGTGCGAAGACAATTCTCCGAGAAAATAAGCGCTATTGCCGCCGGCTGAACGCTGAAGCACCATTAAAACTCCGAGCAAATACTCGCCGAACGGCCGCAAAACATTATTGCCAGCCATCCAGATATTCAGATCCGCCAATTGTTTAATCTTAAAATTCTGAATAAGCGCCTGCGTATCAATAACTTGTTTTTCCAGCGGATAATTCCATGTAGTCAAAAGATATAAAGGATAAACTATTGCCGCGTACCCGATAAAAATTATCAGAACCGCGTTAAGCAAATATTTTGCCACGCGCGCCTCCTTTCTTTTGAGAAAATAAAAAACTCCGGCAATAATAAAAAGATAGGGAATTAAAAGGATTGAAGAAAACTTTACCGCCTGCGCGAAACCAAAGGCCAGTCCGGCCCAAATTAAATTTTTCCGCGATTGTTCAAATAAAAATTTCAGTAAAGCATAAATAAACAGCATTACCGCTAATGTTTCTCCAATGTCGGTAGTCACGTAATGGCCGTGCGCCAAAACAATGGGGGAAAAACCGAACAAAAAAGCAGGAAAAAACGCCCACCACCGGCCAATGATTTCTTTGGCAAAAAAATAAACAAAAAATATTGCCAGCAGGGTTATAAGAATAGGCCCAATCCGTGACCAGATAATAATTTTATCAGCGTCATTGCCCGACTTATACAAAAAATCATTGCCTGCCCACCATTGCTCGTTTAAGCCGTTCCAATAGCCCTTTTCCGTTGAAAAATTGAGGTTTTGGGATAAAAGCGGCAAACCGGCGGCAATTTTAACGATTGGCGGATGTTCCGGATTAAAACGATAATCCAAATTTCGGACATAATTATAGCCGGCAACGATATGCGCGGTTTCATCAAAAATCGCCGAATCTCCTTTGGCCGCTTGCAACATAAAAAGAAAAGCGGGAATCAGAATAAGCGCCAGCATAACGGATTGCAGATAATTCACCAGTTTTCGCATATACTTATATTATAATTGAATTATCAAATATATGTTATTCAGATTTCCAAAAGACGATAAAAATTTTTCCTGGACCGGCCACGTAAAAAGAAAAATGCTCCAATACCGACTGTCAGAACAAAAAATTAAAACCGTATTAAAAAATCCCGCAAGAAAAGAAGAGGGAATTGCGCCGAAAACTATGGCAATCATGAAACGAAACGATACGCCGAAAAGAAAAGGGGAGATTTGGGTAATGTTCCAAAAGAATGGAATCAAAATAAAAGTTATTTCCGCCTGGCGTTATCCGGGCATCAGCCCGAAAGGCAAAGAAATCCCGATTCCGGAAGAT
>CAYHXS010000072.1:0-2136 GCA_964360665.1 uncultured Candidatus Saccharibacteria bacterium
ATTGACCCGAATGTCGGCGTTGTCGCGGTTCCAGACGAACGGGTTGATAAATTGGCGGAAATGAGCAAATCCGCCAAAAAAATTCCAGCTATCGTGGAGTTTTACGACATTGCCGGCCTGGTAAAAGGCGCCAATGCCGGCGAAGGACTGGGCAACCAATTTTTAACCCATATCCGTGAAACAAACGCCATTGTGGAAGTTTTGCGCTGTTTCCCGTCCGAAGAAATTATCCACGTTGAAAATTCAGTAGATCCGCTTCGTGATCTGGAAATTATTAACACCGAACTGGCTTTAAAAGATTTAGAAACTCTAGAAAAGAATTTTAAGAAAGTTGAAAGTGAAGCAAAAATCGGCGGGAAGGAAGCCCAAAAAGATCTCGAAGCTTTTAAAGCTGCTAAAATTGCTTTAGAAAAAGGGGATTTACTCTCCGGCGCAAACTATTCTCTAATTCGCGCGAATAAGCGACTAACGGAATTAAATTTACTAACTGCCAAGCCGCAAATTTATTTATTAAACGGCGACCCAAGAGATGTTTCCGAGGAATTGACAAAAAAAATAAAAGATCTCGGCGCTGATTATGTTGTCGTTGATTTAGCCGGCAATCCGGACTTGAGTGGGCTTATTAAAAAAACCTACGAGATTCTCGGCCTTATCAGTTTTTTCACTACCGGAGAAGATGAAACTCGCGCCTGGACAATTCGCGACGGAGCAAAAGCCCCGGAAGCGGCAGGGGCAATCCACAGCGATTTTGAAAAAAAATTCATCCGCGCGGAGGTTATTAATTGGAAAAAATTATTGGAAGCATGCAGTCCTTCGAAGAACTCAGGACAGCCGAACTGCTGGTCGGCCGCAAAACAAAAGGGGACTCTGCGACTAGAAGGAAAAGATTATGTGGTGCAGGACGGAGACGTGATGGAAATAAGGCACGGTTGACGCATTTTTAAAGACTGATTATAAAACTGTTTTTAGGGATATTTTTTACGCCTTCCGGGGGAATGTAAAAAATATTTTTTTCTTTCCGTTTCTGAATGCTGAAAGTATCAGTCAAAAATAGCACCGATTGCAAAGAAATAGGATAGTCACGGCGGATTTCACCGTTGGCGTCCTTAACAATCACGTATTTAGAAATGCCCTTGGGAAGAGCATTTAATTGCCGGGCAGCGACAAAATCATTATACGCAAAAGCATTTTTTACATTAGGATTTTCGCCCCAATAAACAAAATAACTGTTATAAGCTTCAAACACCAAAAGGGATAAAAATAAATAAATAAAAACAGGAAATAGGCGGGATTTAATTTTGGTTTTTAAGAGGTCATAAGTTGCCAAGCCGCCGATTGCCGCAAAAATAAACACCGGAGGAATAGCCAGCAAAGAACGGAGCGCGTGAGGCAGTCCTTCATTGGAAAATATAACCGGCAGTAAAACCAGCCCAAACCAGCCGAAAATAATAATTTCCCGGAAAGCGCGCAGTTTTTCCAAAATAATTTTTTTTGCCGACAAATACATTCCAATGAAAAATAAAGTGCCGATCGGCCAGAAAAGTTCGGCTTTACCGGCAATATTATGACGCCAGTTAAAATCCCCGACAACATTAAACATCCCGAATGTTTTAAAAATATTCAGAGAAAGGTCGCGGATGGGGGTTTGAGAATTAAAAACTGATATACCGGCAGTCCGCCCAAAAAAGTCAGACGGATTTTTAAAAAAATGAATGCTTAGCGGCAACGCCACTAAAATTGAAATAAATAAAAACAGAGAAAACACGCTGATAATTTTTTTACGCGACATTGCCAAAATACCCAGTAAAAATATGGCCGCCAGCGCGAGTACGAGCAGGGGCGTGGCGCGGTAGGCAATATAACTGTAAAACCCCAAACCGTATATAATGCCGCCGGCAATTGCATTCCAATACGGCCTTTTGGAATCAAAAGCTTTCAGCAGAAAATACAACCCCCAAGTCAGAAAAAGCGGCGCTGTAATCGCCCTGAATCCGATACGGGAAAAATTAATATGCCAAAAACTTACTGCCAATAAAAACGAAGCCAAGAGAGCCAATCTCTCGTTTCCGTGGAATAAAGTCCTTGTAAAAAAATACAGCCCTAAAACCGTTAAAATACCGAAAATCGCGCTTGGCA
>CAYHXS010000073.1:0-2124 GCA_964360665.1 uncultured Candidatus Saccharibacteria bacterium
TAGAGCGCAGCCCTGAAGAGGCTGGCGTCCGGTGTTCGATTCACCGCCCAGGCACCAGTTAGAAAATTTATTTTTCTTGAAAAAAATCTTGAAAGGCGCTAAAATTCAAAAATAGCCGTACCGATTTTAGTACGGATTTTAATTTTCTGGCGAGGTATAATTAAGTTATATGAGCGACATGGGCGTGAAATAGATTCCTATGTCATTCGTTCTATATGTTAGAAGGAGAATTAAAATATATAACCCGAGCCAAGAAGGGCAGTAAAGATTCCTTCGGCGTCCTTTACGATTATTACTCGCCGAAAATCTACCGCTTTATCTATCTCAAAACCGCAAACCATTCCGAGACCGAAGACCTGACCCACGAGGTATTTCTCAGCGCCTGGCAAAATCTGCCCCGCTATCAGCACCGGGGATTCCCCTTTTCAAGCTGGCTCTACCAGATTGCAAAAAATTCCGTTATTGATTTTTACCGCACTTCCAAAAAAAATCTTCAGATTGAAAGCGTTGATGAAGAATTGGTAAAAGTAAATTTCCCGTATTCGGAAATTTTGGACGCTTCAATGGAACTGGAAAAGCTGAAAAAACTCATTGCCTCGCTAAAGCCGGATTATCAGGACATTCTCATTATGAGATTCGTGGATGACCTAACCAATGAAGAAATGTCCGCGGCGCTCAATAAAAGCCAGGGCGCTATCCGCCTTATCCAACACCGGGCATTAAAAGAACTAAAAACTTTACACGAAAAAGAAATAAATT
Organism: uncultured Candidatus Saccharibacteria bacterium; assembly: GCA_964360665.1. Classification (GTDB taxonomy): domain Bacteria; phylum Patescibacteriota; class Minisyncoccia; order UBA6257; family 02-FULL-45-10c; genus REEB48. The sequence continues at coordinate 760 of CAYHXS010000073.1, forward strand.
ATGGAAAACCTACTCTCGAAGCTTAAGACTATAAAACCGAATAAAGATTTTTCCGAAAGCTCAAAAGCGGTTATTTTAAGCTCTCCGCAATTTGAATCGCTGAAATGGGAATGGCCAAGCTTTCCAAAAATAAAAATAATGAGTTTCTCCGCCGCCTTAATTGCCGTTATCGGATTAATTCCGCTGTTTAACAATTTCTTTGCCGCGCCTTCAATCGCCGACAACCTTAATCCCGATACCCTCAGCAAAGAAGCAATTTCGCTGGATATTCAAATTCAGCTTTCCCAGGCGGAATATTACCAGGATTCCGCCAAACAAATTGAGGTCGCCCTTTTAGAAACCTCGGATGAACAGGATCAAATCCTGAAAAACAGTGAAGAATTAGACGCGCTTCTGAAAGAATTAACTCTCTAACAAATGGATAACCGGCCAAAAAAACTCTTTAAAAAAATAATAATAAGCCTGCTCGTTCTGGGCTTATTTTTGCCGCTGGAAAAAAGGGCTTACGCGGAAGTAACCCTGAAATCCCTGCTTAAAGAGATAGCGGAAAAAGTAACAGAAATAGCCGACCTTAGAAAGGACAAAACATTAAGCAGTGAAGATAGAATCCAAAAAGAAATGTCTGCCCGCCGAGAAGCCTTGTTAAAAATATTTGACCTTACTCTTTTAGAAGATTCTGATTTAAAAACAAAATTAACCGGCATTAAAAATCTCAACGCGGACCAGGAAAAAATAAGGGTCAAATTACTGGGACTGCTGACGGAAAACGAAAGCTCCTATTCGGAAATGAAAACCAGGCTTGATAACGCCAAATCCATTGAAGAAGTAAAACAATTGGCCGCGGATTTCAAAAATTGGCGCTCCGCCGTCTATAATTCTAAAGTTGAAAAAATCGTTTCTTTTACCCTGGTTTTCCAGCAAAAAAAGACTCTCGGCCTTTCCTTTGAACGCCTGGAAAAAATAAAGGCAGAATTAAAAAAAATGGAATCAGAAGATTTAATTAAAAAAGAAGACACTGAAAAACTTCTGCAAAAATCGCTTTCTAATCTGGAGCAGGCGGGCAAATTTAATGACAGAGCCGAAGCTATTTTACTTATCGCCTTGGCCAAAGAATTTTTTCCGCCAAAAAGCAAAATAATGACAAAACCGGTTACTCCGCCGGAAATGAAATTAACCGATGAAAACAACAAAGAATCCCCGACAGTAAAATCCTTAGTGAAACAATCTTTGCTTTACACAAAACTTGCTTATAAATATTTTATAGAAATCGGAAAAATAGCCAAAGAAAAAATAAGCGCCAAATAATTATTTCACCGCGTCCTTCAGGGCTTTTCCGGCGCGGAATTTCGGCCTTATTGAAGCCGG
>CAYHXS010000074.1:0-2026 GCA_964360665.1 uncultured Candidatus Saccharibacteria bacterium
GTTCCTATATCTCGGCGCCAAAAACCTAAAAGCTAAAGCCGCGGTACCCAGCTTTTGGCGCCTCCGAAATTGCCGCACGAGAAGCAGACAAGGCTCACTTGCTTTACATAAGTATTTTTTTATTCTATTTTATTGGTAGTTCGCTAACAGGCCTGTCCGGCCAGGGAGGATAATAATGAATAAAGCAAGAATCAATCGGATATTTGAAATATTCAAATGGCACGGCGGACAAATTAATGAGGACGGGCATCCGGAAATGCACGCTCCGGTTTCCCATACCGATAAAGGCATTCCTTATTTGACTCAAACAGGAGTCGCGATGCTTGGTAAAATGCAATTTTCCCTTAAAGCGCTAAAAGGATTCCTTTCCGGTTTTCCGGAAGAACTGGGATTTCTTTCTTATCTGGATGACCCTATAAAACTGGAAAACGGGGAAGCGCTTTCTAAAACTGCCGGACAGCTTTGCTACATGAGCTTTGGTCCGAAACGGACGAAAAACGCGGATGCGGATAAATATTTTGAAAATATCAGATCTTCCGGCCACGGTTCGGTCCTGGAACATCCGAACTATTCTTTTCTGATTTATGGCAATTCCCGGAGCGAAACCCATGAAGCAGTTCGGCACCGGTCCGGTTTCGGCTATTCGCAGGTAAGTCAGCGTTATGTTTCCGGAAAAGTTTTGCGTTTTGTGGAACGGCGGGAATTTCAAAGAATACCGAAAATGCATGAAAGGTTTATGCGCCGCGTTGAATTCTTATGGAATGAATATCATGAAATCGCCGAAGAACTTTATCAATTGCAATCAAAAGGTGAAGAAGTTTTGAGAGCCGAAGCAAAAACCGACTTGCGAAAAAAAGTACAGCAAGTGGCCCGGGCAGTTCTTCCTAACGAAACCGAAGCTCCGATTATCGCCACCGGCAATGTCCGTGCCTGGCGTCATTTCATTGAAATGCGCGCCAATGAGCATGCGGAAACGGAAATCAGGGGAGTCGCTTTCCGGATTTTCCTTTGCCTGGCGGTAGTTGAACCACTTTTGTTTGAAGATTACGAAATTGAAAAACTGACTGACGGCACTTCGGTCGTCAAAACGAAATATAGAAAAGTTTAATTATTTTCCCCCGTGAACAGCGGGGGATTTGTTTTCTATTGAAAAATTATTTAAGCTATATCCAGTTCGTTATAATGACTTATTTAGCCAGGGAGGAAGCATGAAGAAAATCATCAGCGGCATATTCGGGGTTTTGGTTCTGGCGGTAGCAACGCCTCAAGTCAGCGCGCAATTTCAGAATGCCACGGATTATTTTAACATTCCGTTTAATTCCGTGAGTTTTTTTACCGGCATCCATTATGACGTAATTTTTAATGATTCAAGAGTGGAGAACCATCTTTTGAATGTCGGGGTGAAATTGGAAAACGTGGATGTGGATTTCGTGAGAAGCACGGAAACTTACACCACAATCAATCTTTTCAAAGCGAAAGAGTGGAGCAGTTTCGGCTGGCTGAAGGCGGAAAAAGCCGTTGTTGTCGTGCGGCATGAATTGGACTATGTTGCCTGGAAAAGATTTCTTGCTCTGTTGAATAAAAAACAGAAATTGGAAGCGCAGAAACTGAAGCCGACCAGAGTATTGCCGCCGGAAAATTTAGAGGGGATATAACCCCTCTTTTGTTTTTCAGAAAGATTTTTGTTAAAATAAGACTAGAAATTATTATTAAAATAGGTTCTGATTATGGATAATACAATTATTTTATACACGGTTCTCGGGGTTTTAGCGGTCGGAGTTTTGTGGGTGGTATTTGTTTATAACGGTTTGATTAAGTTCCGTAATCGCGTAAAAGAAGCGCTGTCCGATATTGATGTGCAATTAAAACGCCGTTACGATTTGATTCCGAATTTGGTGGAAACAGTAAAAGGATATATGCAGTATGAACAATCGGTTTTGGAAAACGTGACCAAGGCGCGCACCGAAGCTATGAATACGGGCGGCAATCCGCTTCAGCGCGACAAAGCGGAAAATCAATTATCAAA
>CAYHXS010000075.1:0-1824 GCA_964360665.1 uncultured Candidatus Saccharibacteria bacterium
GAGTTCGTATCCTGCTCTCCTAGATAAGCTGATAGCTTATTTCTTTTACTTCTTTAAGTTTTTTTAGCTTTATAATAAGTTTTGCTATTTTTTCTTTATTAACGATATCGCAGCGGATCCGGAGAGTTGGAAATCTGGTATTGGCGGCGGTGTTAACGGAGGTGATATTGACGTGGGAACGGGAAATAATCACGGTTATGTCGCTGATTAATCCCACCCTGTCTTCCACCACGATTTTCAGTTCCGATTCTTTCGGTTCTTTGCGGTTAAGCGCCCCTGATTTTGTTTTTTGGGCGGCGCGGATGCAATTTCGCGCGTGGCCGGTTTTGACGAAAGACAGCCAGGATTCCGATGGCTTTTTGTTTTTTTGGGTGAGGATTTCTACTATATCGCTGGACTTTAATTCGTAATCAAGCGGAACTATTTTTCCGTTAACTTTGGCACCGACGCAGGTGTCGCCGATCTGGCTGTGGATTTGGTAAGCAAAATCAACCGGCGTGACACCGGCTGGCAAATCAATCACTTCGCCTTTCGGCGTAATTGTGAAAATACGGTCTTTGAAAAAATCAATTTTAAGCGATTCCAGAAATTCATCCGGATTGGAAAATTCTTGTTGCCAGTTTCTCAGCTGTTCCACCCAATGAAGTTCTTTTTTATCGCCGGTGGGAGATTTTTTTTCCAGATAATCCTTAAGGTCTTTAACCTGTTCGTAGAGCCAGTGGGCGGCAATGCCGGTTTCCGCTTCTTCGTGCATTTCCTTGGTGCGGATTTGAATTTCCGTAATCCGGTTGTCCAGGCAGAACACGGTCGTGTGCAAACTGCGGTAGCCGTTCGGTTTTGGCAGGGCGATATAATCTTTAATCCGGTTGGGAAGCGGCGGCCAGATATTGTGGATTACGCCGAGAGCGGCATAGCAGTCCTCAACGTTTTTAACGATAATGCGGAGAGCCACCAGGTCGTAAATTTTATCCACATCCATATCGTAGCGCAGTAATTTTTTATACAAACTGGTATATCTTTTCGCGCGCGAATCAATATCCCGCACTTCAATGCCGGATTTTTGGAGGGCGTCAACAACCACCGGTTTTACTTTTTCCAGATAATTCACCCTTTCCCCATATTTTTCTTTGGTGTGCTCAATCAGCCAGCGGTATTCGCGAGGATAAATATAGGGGAAAGACAAATCTTCCAGTTCACCGCTTATCCTCTGCATTCCCAGTCGGTAAGCGATAGGGGAATAAATTTCCATTGTTTCCAGGGCAACGCGTTTTTGTTTTTGCGGCGGAAGCGCTTTGAGAGTGCGCATGTTGTGCAGCCGGTCGGCAAGTTTGACGATGATTACCCGGATATCCTGGCTGAGCGCGATTATCATTTTGCGCAGATTTTCTACTTGGCGTTCGACGCCGCGGTATTTTATTTTTCCCAGTTTCGTCACTCCGTTAACGATAAAAGCCACGTCGTCTCCGAATTCCTCTTTTATTTTTTCCAGCGGATAGCCGGTATCCTCAACAACATCATGAAGCAGGCCGGCGGCAATGCTGGTCTGATCTAATCCCCATTCAGCAAGAAGTTCCGCGGTTTGCAGAGCGTGGGTAAAATAAGGTTCGCCGCTTTTCCGTTTTTGGCCTTCGTGGGTGTTTTGAGACAGAACAAAAGCTTTGCGAATAAATTCGTTTTCTTGGATTAATTGTTCAACTTTAGGCGCTTTGTTCATCTTCTTTTTTAACTTCGGGAACGGGTTGGGGGTTTAGCGGATTAGAACCCATCTCAATAATAATCTCATAACGCGATACTAGCCAATTTTATTCAGAACAAGGAATGAGG
>CAYHXS010000076.1:0-1711 GCA_964360665.1 uncultured Candidatus Saccharibacteria bacterium
GCGATATTATAATCCCAAGATTCTTTTGCCGCCGGGTCAATCCACATCAGACCCTTATAATCTTTCCATTGCTCTCCGGAAGATAAACTTCCTAACGCCAAATCCGGCCGCGACTTTGCCAAAATCTGATCCTGAAAAATTGCCATTCTCGCGATAACATAAATACCGGCATCATGAAATTTTTTGATAAGTTCATTGGGTTTTATTATTCTTATTTCTTCCGCGCCGTACTTGTTCACCGTCTCAATGTTTGTATGGTAACTCACTTTTCCGGTGTAATCTTTTATATCAATAATAATGGCATTAAGCTCGGTGTCTTTAATGAGTTTAATCAGATAATCAGATTTCCGAACACTTCCGGCTGACCAGCCAGTCGCGTAAATTGCCTTGATAATTTCCGGCGGATTTTCCAACCGCTTTTGCGGAGGCAAATCCGCGTTCGGGTTCGCAGCTTTTTCTTCGGCCTTAATGCCGGAAATTTCCCCAAGCGTTTGGGCAAAATTAGAAATCTTTACGCTATTTTTTGAAGAAAAAAATATAAAAAGCCCGCCAGTGGCAACAATAAAAACAAGCATTTGGGCGACTCTTCTCATTAAATTGATTTTAAGTCATTATAAAGCCAATTTCAATAAATTTGTGCATAATATATACTATTATAGAAGTTATGCTGGCTATCTATAGAAAATACCGGCCAAAAACATTTGAGGATTTTATTGGCCAAAAACACATAGTGGAAATACTTAAAAACGCGGCGCGGCAGGATAAATTCTCCCACGCCTATCTTTTTTACGGTTCGCGCGGTTCCGGAAAAACTACCACCGCAAGATTAATCGCAAAACTGGTTAACTGCGAAACGCGACAAACTGATAAAAAATTCAAAGACAAAGGTGAACCCTGCAATAAATGCCGTCCTTGCCAGGAAATTGACGCCGGCCGCGCGCTGGATGTTATTGAAATTGACGCCGCGACAAATACCAGCGTGGACCAAGTCCGGGATTTGCAGGAAGGCATGCGGCTCTCGCCCACTTCATATAAATATAAAGTTTTTATTATTGACGAGGTGCATATGCTTTCCAAAGCGGCTTTTAACGCTCTTCTGAAAACTCTGGAAGAGCCGCCGGCGCACGCGATTTTTATTCTGGCAACCACGGAATACGAAAAAATTCCGGCAACTGTCTCATCCCGCGCGCAAAGATTCCATTTCCATAAATTGCCATTAAACGAAATCATCGGCAAACTGCAGTTAATAGTTAAAAGTGAAAAATTAAAAGTTGACGCGGACGCGCTGGAGCTTATTTCCGCCTTAGCCGAAGGAAGTTTCCGCGACGCCGAATCTCTGCTAGACCAAATCACTTCACTTGACCAAAAAGTGGAATTAAAAGATGTGGAGCGAATTGCCGGAAAAATCGGCTATAAAAAAACCGCCAAACTCGCGGAATATCTCATAAAAAACGAACTGGAAAACGCCCTGAATCATTTAAATGAAATTGACCATGGCGGCCATAATCTGGCGCAACTCGCTAAAGACCTTATCCACTATCTCCGCCGCGCCTTAACTTTGAAAATGGATCCGAAAATAGAAGAATTATACAAAAAAGAGCTTACCGGCGACGAATTAAAATCACTGAAAGAGCACGCCGCTTTATTAAATGAAACAAAACATATCGCGCTTTTGAAATCCCTTATCCGCGCTTACAGCGAAATGCGCTAC
>CAYHXS010000077.1:0-1658 GCA_964360665.1 uncultured Candidatus Saccharibacteria bacterium
CTCATTCCTTGTTCTGAATAAAATTGGCTAGTATCGCGTTATGGGATTATTATTGGGATAGGTTCTTCGCTAAATTTTCAATATTTTTTCAAATTCGGCGTTATTTTTAAACGGACCGATTACCGCCAGATTAAGGCCCTTATTATCCATAATATCCTTGGCAACTTTTAAAATATCTCCGGCAGTTACTGACTCAATTTTTTGGATGATTTCCTTTGGGGTGATTATTTTCTTTTTGAACAGTTCCTGCTGGCCGTAAAAGCCGGCCAAAGAATCCGAAGTTTCCAGATCAATCATCATAGTTCCGCTCAAATGATTTTTCGCTTTTTGCAGTTCGGCAGGCGCAACTTTATAATCCCGCATCCGCCTAAACTCGCCCAAAATCGCTTTCAACACCTGATTAGCCCGCTTGTTGTCCAGACCGGCGGAAACCGCAAAAAATCCGTGGTCAGTGAATAAATCAGAACCAGCCCTCACATAATAGGCCGCACCCAATTCTTCCCTGACTTTCTGAAAAAGCCGCGAACTCATTCCTCCGCCCAAAATATCCCCCAAAACTTCCAAAACAAACCGCCGCCTGTCAAACATATCAAACGCCCGAAAACCCACAATTACATGCGTCTGGTCAGATTCTTTGTGTTTCAACAATACGCCCGGCTTGGATTGCGATTCACTGACTTTTATTTTGGAAAAATGCTTTGAAACGGGAATTCCTTTAAATAAATCTTTGATTTTCAGAAGAGTCACTTTTTCATCAAAAGCTCCAGAAACCACCACTGCCGTAGCCTTTGCCACATAATGTTTTTTCCGGTAATCAACAATATCGTCCCTGGTCAGAGAACGGATTACCTCTTTGGTGCCTCCGACATCCCATCCGGCCGGCTGATCGCCATACACAAGCTCCATAAAAAGATCTCCAACTTTCCGCATCGGCGTATCCTCATACATATTCAATTCCTCAATCACCACGCCTTTTTCTTTTTCAATTTCTTTAGCGTCAAAAATCGGATTCAAATACAAATCCGCGATAATTTCCAGAACTGTTTGAGTTTTATCCGCGGAAACTTTGGCGTGATAACCCGTCACTTCATGGCTGGTAAAAGCATTCTGAATCGCGCCAAGCGACTCCAATTCCGAAGAAATCATAATTGAAGTCGGCCGATTTTTCGTTCCCTTAAAACAAAGATGTTCCAAAAAATGAGAAACTCCGTTATTTTTTTTATTTTCATATTTTGAACCGGCTTCCACTAGAACCAAAACCGTCGTAGTTAAACTCTGCGGCTGGGGAACCAAAACCACCCGCAAGCCATTGGTTAAAATATATTTTTTATATAAATGCATAAAATAGTTATAAAGTTAAAAGTTAAAAGTTAAATTTTTGTGTAAATATTCTTTTAGTTCGGAAATTTTTACGCGGTCCTGTTTCATGGTGTCACGGTCGCGCACAGTCACGGCTTTGTCTTCCAGCGATTCAAAATCAACTGTTACGCAGTATGGGGTGCCAATCTCATCCTGACGGCGATAACGCTTGCCGATGCTTTGGGCTTCGTCATATTCGCAGACAAAATCTTTTATTAAATCCTGATAAACTTCTTTTGCCTTGCTGGAAAGATTTTCTTTTTTGGAAAGCGGCAAAATAGCAACTTTAACCGGAGCCA
>CAYHXS010000078.1:0-1648 GCA_964360665.1 uncultured Candidatus Saccharibacteria bacterium
TTGCCGAACGCATTGCTCCGGTTCTTGAAAAAGTGCTGCGGGAAATATAATATAATGTAATTGCCAGCCATATACCTGCCCCCATAGCTCACTGGTAGAGCAGCTGCCTTTTAAGCAGTTGACCTTGGTTCGATTCCAAGTGGGGGCACCAAAATAAAAAATAACAATAAAGTAATCTTATGGCGATTCACGACAAAGCTTTCTGGATTTGCGCTTTCTTTTTATTGGGAGTGTTTTTGGTGAGTATTTTTAATTTTTCCGCAACGGCTTTCGCGATTGCAGTTTTAATTCCGCTGATTTTGGCGTTTTCTAAAAGATATTCTCTCGCTGTTTTGTCTTTATTCGCGATTGCCGGAATTTTTTATTACCAGACTTTTGATTTCTCCCAGAAAAAAGCGGTTATACCGTTTGAAGTTCAGTCGGAAGTTTTTGGAATCGTGGAATCAATAAATCAAAAGGAGCGCAGTCAGGAATTACGGGTGAAATTGGAATTGCCGCATTCGGGAAAAATCAGCGTTAACGCGCCGCCTTATCTTTATTTCCGTTACGGCGATTCGGTGAAATTGCAGGGCACTATTAAAAAGCTGCCGGAGGAAACAGCGGCTTATTTCCTTAAAGACGGAATCTTGGGGCGTATGAGTTTTCCTAAAATAGAAAAGATAAAATCCGGACAGGGGAATTTTCTAAAAGCGAAACTTCTTGATTTCCGCGGACGGATATTGGAAATTTTCAAAAACAACCTGCCCGTGGAAAAAGCGGCACTTTTGTCCGGAATTACTTTGGGAAGCCGGGAAGGATTTTCCGATGATTTAAAAAATAAGATGTCCTTGACCGGAACAACGCATCTGGTCGCGCTTTCCGGCTACAACATTTCCGTGGTTGCTTTGGCCGCGGGCGCGGCTTTCGGCCTTTATTTATCGCCGAGCGTTTCTTTTTATCTGACTGTTTTGGTTATTTTTTTATTTGTTTTAATGACGGGCGCGGAAGCGTCGGCGGTGCGGGCGGCGATAATGGGCATTATTGTTTTGTTGGCAAACGAGGTTCAGCGTTCTTTCAGTTTGCGGAACGCGATTGCTATAGCCGCTTTTTTGATGGTTTTATACAATCCGAAAGTTCTGGTTTTTGATCTTGGATTTCAGCTTTCCTTTTTGGCGCTTTTGGGAATCGTTTATCTGAATCCGGTCCTGAAAAAGATTTTAAAAATGGAAGACTCGGGATTTTTTTCCTGGAAAAGAAATCTTCTGACCACGCTTTCGGCGCAATTGATGGTTTTGCCGCTTTTGCTCGGAAAATTCGGGATTTTTTCTCTGACTTCGCTGCTGGCCAATGTTTTGATTCTGGAAGTTGTTCCGCTGACAATGGCTTTGGGATTTATTCTGGCTTCCGTCGGTTTTTTGTCGGGATTTTTGGCAAAAATTGTTGCTCTATCCGTTAATTTGCTTTTATCTTATCAGCTGGGAGTAATTGATTTGTTTTCCAAGCTGAAAATTTTAATTGCGGTAAAAACGTTAAATCCGGCTTATTTTTTGCTGTATTATCTGATATTATTCTGGTTTATTGTTTATTATGGAAGAGAAAAAAATAAAATTTAGCGTCTGGACAGCGGCGTTTTTATTTTCCAATATTTTGATTTGGAGTTTTGTTTATG
>CAYHXS010000079.1:0-1601 GCA_964360665.1 uncultured Candidatus Saccharibacteria bacterium
GCCATGACTATGAAAAAAGCGAATGAAATTGTCGGGTGCAAATAATATGGTTCTCGCCCAGGGTTTCCTGGAATAGAAAAAAGAAAACCGCCCTACGAGGCGGCTTTTCTTCTCTGGATACGGCACTCAGCCGGTATGCCGTGGACTGTATGGAGTGCTCTCGCTCTTCAGTTATCGACGCTCCTCGAGCGGGATAACTCATCGAGCCTGAGGCTCTCAGAGCCGAATGGCCTATCACGAGATTATATTTCCTCGTCGCTTCGCTTCTCGGAACGATTGATTTTCTAAGCTCATGCTTTGCTAAGAAAATCTAATCGGCTGCCAGGCTTGGATTCGAACCAAGATAAATGGATTCAGAGTCCATTATCCTACCATTAGATGACCTGGCAATATTATATATTTTAATTTAAATTATGCTACAATTCAACTTATATGATTCAAAAATTATTAAAATTTTTAGATAAAATTTGGCCGGCGGAAAATGTTTACGCCCATTGCGACGTGCCATGCGGGATTTACGAGACCGGCGGAATGATGACCGCGGTCGCGACTATGGAAAAAATGGTCCAGAAAATTCAGGCGCTTCAGCGGCCGGCAACAGATGCTTCTGCTGACGAATGGAATGCGTATAATAATTCATTAACGCGGATGATTTTGGAAAAAGAGGAACAAGGGGAGATTTGCAAGAAGGAATTATTGATTCTTTGGACTGATTATTTCAAGCCGGAACATCTTGTGAAATTGCCTGATTTGCATGAGAAAGTCTGGTTAACCGCGAAATTGGTTTCCAAATGCAAACAGTCTGTTGATATGAAGACGATTGAAGAATTGAAATCCGCGGCGCATGAAATCGCGCATATGTTTGAAGAAGTTAAAAAATAAAGATGATACTCCGAAGGTTTAAAGTTTCCGGCAACAGCATGGAACCGGCTTTGAAACACGGCCAGCAGGTCATCGGAGAAAAGCTTTCTTATTATTTCAGAAATCCTAAATGCGGTGATTTGGCGGTTGTCCGGCATCCTAATAAAAATATTTTGATAGTGAAACGGATAGCCGGAATAACCGGCGAAAAATATTTTGTGGAAGGGGACAACAAAAATGCCAGCGATGACAGCCGGCAATTTAGTTTTATTTCCAGAAAAAATATTTTGTACCGGGTTATTCAGTAGGCGCGGCGATTTTTGATTTTGTTATTTTATTGAGGGTTTTTATGACTCTGTTAATGCTGTCCAAATCGTAAATTGATATCGGCGTTACGGTTTTATTCAGTTTTTTCAGGAGCGTTATTTTTTTCTTTAAGTCTTTCGGGCTGACGGCGTCGCTTTTGCTTATAAAAAGATATTCTTCTTTTTTGAGAAGTGTTTTGTTGTACGCGCCAAGCTCTTTGCGTATTGTTTTGTAATCTAGAGCCGGTTTTTCCGATTCAGCGGATACGAAATGGAATAATATTTTGGTTCGTTCCACGTGGCGCAAAAATTTAATTCCCAGCCCTTTCCCGACTGACGCGCCTTCAATAAGTCCGGGAATGTCGGCAAGAATAAGTTCATAATACGCGCCCAGATTAGGTTCCAGCGTGGTAAAAGGATAATTAGCAACTTTGC
>CAYHXS010000080.1:0-1550 GCA_964360665.1 uncultured Candidatus Saccharibacteria bacterium
AGCGCGCAAAGAATTGCTGGGAAAACTGATTGACAAACACGAAGGGGAAACCTGGTGCGCGGGCAAGCATTTGCTAGCCACGACGATGCGCCTTATGGAAGTTGGCACTAAACTTTACGCTGATGGAAAAAAAGACCAGGCAAAAGAAATTTTTTCACGGGCGCAGAAAATGTACGCGCTTTTTTGGGGACTGCGGCTTAAACTTATTGGTTTGCCGGAATTAAAACAGGAAGCCGCGCAAGAAAAACCCTGGACAATGCAGGATATCATGAATAAATTAGTTAATTGCTGCGATGAATAAAAATCTGCTTATAGTTATCGGCGTTGGTTTGCTAGCCGCCTTATCGTGGGTTTTATTTTCATCGGCTCCGGCAAAGTCCGGGCAATATGATTTATTCGCCCAATGCCTTTCAACAAAAGGCGTTATTATGTACGGCGCGAATTGGTGTTCGCACTGCCAGAACGAGAAAAAAGCTTTTGGTGATTCGTTTCGTTTCGTGAATTATGTTGAATGCCCGAAAAATACCAAAGAGTGCGTGGCAAAAGGCGTGGAAGGATATCCGACCTGGATTTTTCCGGACGGCAAAAAATTAATCGGCGAGCAGGGATTAGGCGGGCTGGCCGAAGCGAGCGGCTGCGCTCTGCCCACGAATTAAATAAAAAAAAGAAAGTGCGCGGTCCTATTGATAGGACCAGCGGAAGAGGAAAAGGAATGGATGAAGCGGGAAAAATAAATAAAATTATGGAAATAATAATTTTGGTTACAGCTTCAATATTAACGATTACGGCGGCTGTCTGGCTGGTTAATAAAATTTTACCTAGGCATATTTGTCCGATTTGCGTCGGCGTCAGCGGCACTTGGATTTTGATGCTGGCGGGAGTTTTAACCGGATTTCTGCCGTTGGAAAGTTTTCGTCTTCCCATCGGAGTCTTGATGGGTGGATCAGTGGTGGGGATTGCTTATCAGATTGATAAATTATTGCCGGCAAACAGGTCTTTGCTTTGGAAAACGTTGTTTATTCCGCTTGGTTTTGCGTTGGCGCAAAGCGTTATTTTAGGTTTATGGATTTGGGCGGGAATTTTGCTGGCTGTTGAAGTCATATTGCCGATATTTTTTGTTTTTTGGAAAAATCACCGGACAGAAAGCGGAAAAGTAAAATTCTTGGAAGAGCAGATGAAAAAATGCTGTTAAAAAGAACTTTTGTCAATGTTTTTTCGTTAGTCGGGGGCATTGCTTTTGTTGACGCGGCTTATTTGGCAAGCGAGCATTATTTCGGCAGAACAGTTGTTTGTACGTTTTTTAACGGCTGTGACAAGGTGCTGAGCAGCGGTTACTCGGTTGTTTTTGGCGTTCCGGTTTCGTATATCGGCGTTATTTTTTACGCGGTTTTACTGGGATTGATTTTAATGTATGCTTTTAATGGAAATGAAAAGATATTAAAGCTGTTAATCGGCCTGACTGGCATCGGGTTCCTTACTTCTTTCTATTTGGTTTATGTCCAGATTTTTGTTATCCGCGCGCTCTGCTTTTATTGCCTGATTTCCGCCAC